>NZ_SKOG01000221.1 GCF_007120195.1 Aquisalimonas sp. | reverse complement strand
TGGTGGGCCCGGCTGGATTCGAACCAGCGACCAAGGAATTATGAGTTCCCTGCTCTAACCACTGAGCTACAGGCCCGTGCAGTTCGTGTGGTGCGGCGCGTGTTGATCAAGGCCTGACGCACCACTCGCCTGCGGAGTCCCGGGCGCGGCAGTATAGCGCGCGTCCTTGCGGCCGTCAGCCCGCGGGGCGTTACTGCTCGTCGAGGAAGCTGCGCAGGGACTCCGAGCGGGTCGGGTGGCGGAGCTTGCGCAGGGCCTTCGCCTCGATCTGGCGGATGCGCTCGCGGGTGACGTCGAACTGCTTGCCGACCTCCTCGAGGGTGTGGTCGGTATTCATGTCGATGCCAAAGCGCATGCGCAGGACCTTGGCTTCCCTCGGGGTGAGGCCTCCCAGGACACCGCGTACGGCTTCCTTGAGACCTTCGCGCGTCGCCGAATCCACCGGCGACATGACGCCGATGTCCTCGATGAAGTCCCCGAGATGACTGTCTTCGTCATCGCCAATGGGCGTCTCCATGGAGATCGGTTCCTTGGCGATCTTGAGGACCTTGCGCACCTTGTCTTCGGGCATCTCCATGCGCTCGGCCAGTTCTTCGGGCGTGGCCTCGCGCCCCATCTCCTGGAGCATCTGCCGGGAGATGCGGTTTAACTTGTTGATGGTCTCGATCATGTGCACCGGGATGCGGATGGTGCGGGCCTGATCGGCGATGGAGCGCGTGATCGCCTGCCGGATCCACCACGTGGCGTAGGTGGAGAACTTGTAGCCGCGGCGGTATTCGAATTTGTCCACGGCCTTCATCAACCCGATGTTCCCCTCCTGGATTAAGTCCAGAAACTGCAGGCCGCGGTTGGTGTACTTTTTGGCAATGGAGATGACCAGGCGCAGGTTGGCCTCTACCATTTCCTTTTTCGCACGGCGGGCCTTCGCCTCGCCGATGGACATGCGCCGGTTGATCTCCTTGATCTCGGCGACGTCCAGACCGGAGAGGTTCTGGAGGTTGCGCATCTGGTCCTGCGCATAGCGGATCTGATCCTCAACGTCACCAAGCTTGTCGGCATCGACGTCGTCACGGGCCTTGATCTCGTCCAGCCAGGTTTCGTCGGTTTCCCGTCCAGGAAAGGACTTGAGGAAGGCCTTGCGCGGCATGCCGGCCTTGCGCACGCTGGACTCCATTACCATGCGCTCCTGACGGCGGATGTGTTCAACCGCCTTGCGCAGTTGATCCACCATGGCCTCAAGGATACGCGGGGGGAATTTCACACGCAGGAACAGCTCCGCCATCTCCTGGCGTTTCTGGCGGATCAGCGTATTTTTCACCCCCTCTTCGGCCAGGACCTGCTGCGTTTCGTCGTAAAGCTCCTGGATGCGGCCAAAAACCTCCCGTGCCGCCTCCGGATCCGGGCCGGTGTCCGCGGCGGCGCTGTCGTCATCCTCGTCGTGTGAGGAGGCGGCGTCTTCCAGCGTGGTCTCGGTGCTGGAGGCTTCCTGGGGCTCGTCGGCCATGCGGAAGCTTGCCACGAGGTCGCTCAGGCGCTGCTCCTCGAGCTCGACACGTTCGAAGCCCTTGATCAGGAAACGCGCGGATTCGGGATAGGCAGCCAGCGCCGTCACGACCTGATCCAGGCCTTCCTCGATGCGCTTGGCCAGCTTGATCTCGCCTTCGCGAGTGAGGAGCTCCACGGTGCCCATCTCGCGCATGTACATGCGCACCGGATCAGTGGTGCGGCCGAACTCGGCATCCACGGCGGCCAGCGCCGCGGCAGCTTCTTCCGCGGCTTCATCGTCATCCGTCGTGACCGCAGAATCGTTCAGCAGCAGCTCGTCGGAATCCGGCGCCACTTCATGGACAGTGATGCCCATGTCATTGATCATGCCAATGATGTCCTCGATCTGCTCCGGATCGACGATGTCATCCGGCAGATGATCGTTCACCTCGGCATAGGTCAGAAAGCCCTGATCCTTGCCTTTGGCGATCAATTGTTTAATCTGTGACTGCTGATCCTGGGTCATACCATTCGCTACCTGGATGGTTGGCGTAATGCCCCTCAAAAAATGAACCGGTCATTATAGCGGCTCACAACCTGTTTGCCAGTCCCTCCTGTCAACGACGTCGCTCACCTGCGACGGCGCAATAGGTCCAGCCACTCCGCCTGTTCATCCTCCGTCATCCGACCGTGCTGCCATTGCTGATGTAAGTATTGCAGGCGTTGCTCGACCAGCAATGTATTGAGGCGATTCATTACACCGCGGAACTCCGCCTCGGCACCACCCTCCGGTACCAAATGATCCCAAGTTGCCAGTTTCCACAGGGCTGGTCCGTGACGGTGGTCGCGAAACCGCTCAAGCACTGCCCCAGGGTTGAGATGCGGCTGTTCCTGCAGCAATTCAAGGAGTTGCGCCAGCAAATCGGCGCCCGGTTGGTTAAGCTCACGCAAACGTTCCGGCTCGCCACCCTCGGCGGCGAGTTCTGGGTGCTGCAGCAGCAACGCCACGGCAAGGCGCACCGCCGTGCGTCGCTGCGGCCGCTGGCCGGGACGCAGTGCCGGCGCGGTGGCGGCCTGTGTGGGTTGCGTCTGGCCCACAACCGCCCGTTCCACATGAGCCCGGTCGACCCCGGCATGCCGCGCCAGCTCGTCAATGAGCAGATCCCGGAACACTCCGTGGGGGACGCGCCGGATCGTCGGTGCGGTGCGCTCGACCAGGCGGGCGCGCCCATCAACAGTGTCGACATCCGCATCCCTTCCGAGTTCATTCAACAGGAACTCAGACAGCGGCGTCGCCTCCGCCTCCAGGGCCCGGAACGCGTCGGCGCCCTGTTGCCGAACCAGCGAGTCGGGGTCTTCTCCCTCGGGTAGGAATAGGAAGCATGCCTGCCGCTCGCCGCGCAGGGCCGGCAGCGTGTTCTCCAGCGCTCGCCAGGCGGCCTGCCGGCCGGCATTGTCACCGTCGAAGCAGAACACTACATTGTGGGTGGTTCGGAAGAGACGTTCCACCTGATCGGTGGTTGTGGCGGTACCCAGGGTTGCCACGGCGTGGGGCAGGCCCCGCTGCGCCAGGGCAACCACGTCCATGTAGCCCTCGACCACGAGAATCCTGCCGGGGTGGCGCTGGGCTTGCAGGGACTCGTGCAGGCCGTAGAGTTCACGCCCCTTGTGGAAGACGGGGGTCTCGGGGGAGTTCAGGTACTTGGGCTCGCCTTCATCCAGCACGCGGCCGCCGAAGCCCACGACCCGGCCGCGACGATCACGGATTGGGAACATGATACGGTTGCGGAAGCGGTCGTAGATGCTGCCCGAGTCCTTGCGGATGGCGAGCCCGGCTCGAACCAGCTCCTCAGGGTGCCCGGCTTCCCGGAGCAGGTTGTCCCAACCCGCTGGGGCGAAGCCGATGCCGTAGCGCGCGGCAATCTCGCCACTGACCCCACGGTGGCGAAGATACGCCACCGCCTGGTGCCGATCGGCATGTTGGCGCAGCCAGTGCTGGTAGGTTGCCGCTGCCTTGTCCAATAGACCATACAGCGGGGCAGCCTCGGGGTCGGGTCGACTCTGCGCCTCCTTGGGCAGCTCCACGCCCAACTGCCGCGCGAGTGTCTCCACCGCTTCCGGGAAGCCCATACGATCGTACTCCATCAGAAACCGGATGGCCGTTCCGTGGGCACCGCAACCGAAGCAATGGTAGAACTGCTTGCTGGGGCTGACCGTGAAGGAGGGAGTCTTCTCGCTGTGGAAGGGGCATAGCGCCTGGTAATTGGCCCCCGCTTTCTTGATGGTCAATCGCGAACCGATGACCTCAACGATGTCCGTCCGCGTGAGTAGATCGTCGATGAAGTGTTCCGGAATCCGTCCGGCCATGGCAGGGGCTCCTGCTGTGGACTCCGGTGACGCGGTGCCGGTGCACACGGACAGATGGTCCGGGAACGCGCCTGTCAGCCGTTGAGACGCTCTTTCAGCCGGGCGCTGACTTTGCCTAGGTCGGCCCGACCCTGGAGGCGTGGCTTAAGCAGTCCCATGACCTTGCCCATGTCGCGGATGGACTCGGCGCCAGCTTCCGTAATTGCCTGATCGAGCAGGCGATCGATCTCGTCCGCAGTCAGGGGTTGCGGCATAAACTCCTGCAGCACGCCGAGTTCGAACTCTTCCTGCTCGGCGAGATCACTCCGGTTCGCCGCGCGGTACTGCGCGATGGATTCGTGCCGCTGCTTGACCATCTTGCTCAGGATCGCGACGAGTTCGTCATCGCCAAGATCGGTGCGCTGATCGACTTCGTGCTGCTTGATGGCGGCGGTGATCAGACGCAGTGTTCCCAGACGCCGACGATCCCCGGACCGCATGGCCTCTTTCACCGCGTTCGTCACGCGGTTCTTCAGGGCGCTATCACTCATTCGTGGATGTTCCAGTGGTGATCTTTTAGTACATGCGCTCGCGGCGCACTTGCTCGCGCTGCAGCTTTTTCGCATGCCGCTTGACGGCCGCCGCCTGTTTGCGCTTGCGCACCTGCGTGGGCTTCTCGTAGTGCTCGCGACGGCGCACCTCGGAGAGAATTCCTGCCTTTTCGCAGGAGCGCTTGAAGCGGCGCAGAGCGACTTCGAAATGCTCGTTTTCGCGTACTTTGACAATCGGCATGCAGCTACTCACCCTTCCTAGTCAATCCGGAAACAATAATTAACGTTCCCCGCTTTCCACCACGGGCGCGGTATTCTATCCACCTGATCTCTCGAAGACAACCTGGCCCGCCAGCATTGGCGGATCGGCGGGGCGACTGCGCGCGCGCAGGCTTTATCAGGCTCCGCTGCAACGGCCAAGGGGTGATCCATGCGTGTACTGGGAATTGAAACATCTTGCGACGAAACGGGTGTCGCCGTCTACGACGGCGAGCACGGCCTGCGGGCCCACGCCGTCCATAGTCAGGTGGATCTGCACGCCGTCTATGGCGGTGTTGTCCCCGAACTGGCATCGCGCGATCACGTGCGGCGCGTGTTGCCACTTGTCGAACGCGTGCTGGAGGTCGCTGGGATCGGGCGCGATGAGCTGGAGGGCGTCGCCTACACCCGTGGGCCAGGGCTCGTCGGCGCTTTGCTCGTGGGCGCCTCCGTGGCACGGGGTATTGCCTGGGCGCGGGGGCTGCCAGCGGTGGGCGTTCATCATATGGAAGCCCACCTCCTGGCGCCGCTGCTCGAGGATGATCCGCCGGTTTTCCCGTTCGTTGCACTGTTGGTCTCCGGCGGGCACACCATGCTGGTCCAGGTCGCCGGGATCGGCCGCTATCAGTTGCTGGGTGAGTCATTGGATGATGCGGCGGGTGAGGCCTTTGACAAGACTGCCAAGCTCTTGGGGCTGCCCTACCCGGGCGGGCCGGAGCTGGAGCAACTCGCAGCCCAGGGCGAGCCCGGACGCTACCGCTTCCCCCGACCCATGACTGACCGCCCCGGGCTGGATTTCAGCTTCAGCGGGCTCAAGACATTCACCCGCAATCTGGTGCGTGATGCGGCCGACAAGCCCCAGTCTCGGGCCGATATCGCCCGGGGTTTTCAAGACGCCGTGGCGGATACCCTGGCGATCAAGTGCCGGCGCGCCTTGCGCCAGTGCGGCGTTCGGCGTCTGGTCGTGGCCGGGGGCGTGAGCGCCAACCAGGCGCTGCGCCAGCGTTTCGATGCCATGGCGGCCGCCGAGGGGGCCACGGTTTACTACCCGCGGCTGGCGCTGTGTACGGATAACGGCGCCATGATCGCGTACTGCGGTTATTTGCGGCTTGCCGGCGGAGAGCGCAGCGGCGGCGAATTCAACGTCACCGCTCGCTGGCCGTTGGAAACCCTTGCGGAGCCGGGGCCGCCATGCCCTTAGTGCTTTTCCCCGATTCGCCGTTCCGTGCCCTTGAGCAGCGCCTGGAGATTCCCCCGGTGGCGCCAGTAGGTCAGCACCGTAATCACCAGCATGGCCAGCACAATAGCCTCGGGTTGGCCGACATAGGCGAGGTAGAACGGTGCCAGCAGAAAGGACACCAACGCGGCCAGGGAGGAATAGCGAAACAGCGCGGCGATGAGGAGCCATGTACCGACGGTCAGCAGAAATGCTGGCCAGGACCAAGCCAGCAACACCCCGAGCCCGGTGGCCACCCCCTTGCCGCCGTGGAAGCGGAAGAATACAGGAAACACGTGACCGGCGAATGCCGCCACGCCCACCAACGCCAGAACCAACGGCTGCGCGCCGAATGCCATGGCGATCAGGACCGCGACCGCGCCCTTGAGGAAGTCGCCGAGCAGCGTCATGGCCGCCGCCGTTCGCGTGCCAACGCGCAGAACGTTCGTCGCCCCGGGGTTACGTGAGCCAGAGCTGCGAGGGTCGGGAAGGCCCATGATGCGGCAAGTGAGGATGGCCGCCGACACGGACCCGAGGAGGTAGGCGCACAGGACAAGAAGGGTGGCGGTGATCATGGCGAGTATTGAATGGGTTTGCCGCGGGCGGGTCAAGTTGTGATTACGGCGTGCGCCCGCGGACTGGCTGGCCGGGGGGCGGGCGGGAGCGGTATCATCGCCGCTTCCTTTACTGGGGACGTGGCAATGGATACGGTTTTTATCCACGAGTTGAAGGTGGCCACTGTGATCGGTGTTCGCCCCTGGGAGCGCCGGGTCAGGCAGACCGTTGTGCTCGACTTGGAATTGGCTGCCGACACAGCGACGCCCGCGCATTCCGATGACGTCGGGGATGCGGTGGATTATGACCTCGTGGCCCGCCACGTCATCGAACATGTGCAACATGCCGGCCACGCATTGGTCGAAACCCTGGCGGTGGATGTGGCCACAACACTCATGAATCGCTTCGGCATTCCTTGGGTGCGGGTGCGCATCGCCAAACCCGGGGCGGTCGCGGGCGCACGTGCGGCCGGCGTGGTCGTAGAACGTGGGCAATGCCCCGGCGAGCGCTAAGGACGGTTCCCATGGTGCGTGTTTATGTGAGTATCGGCTCCAACATCGAGCCGGCCCGCCATGTCCGCCGGGCACTACGGGAACTGCGCCGTGCATTCGGTCAGCTGACGGTCTCCCCGGTCTACGCGAGCGCTGCGGTCGGCTTCGACGGCGATGATTTCCTGAACCTCGTGGTCGGCCTGGATACGGTGGACACGCCGGGGGCCATGGCTGATCGCCTGCGCTGGATCGAGGATACCAGCGGGCGCGTGCGGGGGCCCGAGCGCTACGCCGCGCGAACGCTGGATCTGGATGCACTCACCTATGGCGATCAGCGCGTGCGCGCCGGCCGGCTGATGCTCCCACGCGACGAGATCACGAAGTACGCTTTTGTCCTGCGCCCGCTTGCCGACATCGCGGGTCATGAGCTGCATCCGGAACTTGAGCGTACGTACGCCGAACTCTGGGCAGAGTTTGACGCCAGCAATCAGCCATTAACCGTGGTGACGCTCGACGAGGTGGACTCCTGATGGCCGGCGGTACGAGCTTTGCGCTGAATGCGGACACGGGTTTACCGGCCGGCTGGCCGGCGCCCGATCCGGACGCGCTCGCATTAAGCCGGCGGTTGGCGGCGCTTTTGCGCGCGCGCATTGGCGAGGGCGGCCCACTGCCATTCGATGCTTGGATGGAAAGCGTGCTCTATGAGCCCGGGCTCGGTTACTACAGCGGCGGGCAGGAGAAGTTCGGCGCCGCGGGTGATTTTGTTACGGCGCCACTGGTATCGCCGCTGTTCGCCTGGAGTCTTGCAGGTCAATGCGCCGAGGTGCTCGCGGCCGTCCACGGCGACACCATTCTCGAGCTTGGCCCCGGCGACGGTTCGATGGCTGCGGATCTGTTGGCGGAGCTCGAGCGTCAGGAGGCGTTGCCCAGGCGGTACTGGCTGCTTGAGCGCAGCGCCAGCCTGCGTCAGCGACAGCGCGAGCGCTTGCAGGCTGTGGTCCCCCATCTGCTGGCGCGGGTGGACTGGCTGGAGCACCTGCCGGAGCGACCCATGCGTGGCGTTATTCTCGCCAACGAGGTGCTGGATGCGTTGCCGGTGGCCCGTTTCCGGCGTCATCGCGGCGGTGTTGCCGAACTGACAGTCACAGTGGGCGAGGACGGTTTTGAGTGGCAGGAGCGTCCTGCGCGCCCCCAGGTGGAAAGGGCGGTCGCCGCCATCGAATCTGACCTGGGCCGCACGTTGCCGGATGGTTACCTGTCCGAGGTTTGTCTGCAGCTGCCTGCGTTCATGGCGAGCTTGCGCGACAGTCTCGCGACCGGGGCGCTACTGGTGGTTGATTACGGTTACCCGCGCAGGGAGTATTACCGGGCGGATCGTGATGAGGGAACGCTGGTGTGTCACTACCGCCATCGCGCACACTGGGATCCGCTGCCCGCCCCGGGCTTGCAGGATGTGAGTGCCTTTGTGGACTTTACGGCGGCGGCCCTCGGGGCGCAGAACGCGGGGCTGGAGGTGCTCGGTTATACCAGCCAGGCCCATTTCCTGATGGGTGCCGGTATTACTGAGCTGCTGGAAGCGCGTCGGGGCGAAGACGTTATGGAGCAGGTGCGGCTGGCGCAGCAGGCCAAGACGCTGCTGCTGCCCGGCGCCATGGGGGAGCGTTTCCGGGTGCTCGCGGTCGGCGCGGGGAATATATCCGCGCCCACGGGGTTTTCGCTTTATAATCAGTTAGCAAATCTGTGATCGGCGTGCGCAATAACGGTGGTTTGTTGCTGAGGGACACAGGCGAGGGAGTCGAATCATGTTAGGAGCGGCGCCCCACCGGCGGGTACTGGTCCTGGCCGGAGATCACGGATCCTCCGGGCCCACGGCCCGGGAAATCCTGGAACCGTCCGGTTTTATTGTGGATCAGACGACAGATCCGCAGGAGGCGCTCGACATGGCGCGCCGTGAGAGCTATGACGCCTTCGTCCTTGATGCGGAGAGCTACCGCGAGGAGGGAATCGCCCTGTGCCGCCAGCTCCGGGACGAGCCCGGGTACTATCTCTCCCCGATTCTCCTCACGGCGGAAGCGAACGATCGCGCGACATGGCAAAAGGCCTTCGCCGCCGGCTGCGACGACCTGCTGCGCCTTCCATTGGAGCCCGTGGTGGTGCGGGCACGGCTGGTCAACCTGCTGGAAAAGGCGGATTACGCGCAGGAGCTCGAGCGCGTGCGCGCGAACCTTGCGCGCTACGTCTCGCCCCGGTTACGACAGATCGTGCAGAACGCCGGCCCGGGCGACGGCTTTCCGATGCCGGAGCAGCAGCACGTGTGTATTCTCTTTTCCGATATCCGCGGTTTTACGGCGCTGGCGCAGAGTATCCCCCCTGGGCGTCTGTTCGCCTCCGTCAGCCGGCATCTGGGCAGCCAGGTGGAAGCGGTCTACGCCCACGGTGGCTACGTGGATAAGTTTGGTGGCGACGGCATTATGGCGGTATTCGACGGTGATGCCATGGCCCGCGACGCCTGCGCCTGTGCCCTGGATATGATCAATGCCAACGTCGCCATGCAGGGGGATGAGCTGTACATTCCTCTGGGTATCGGGATTCACGAGGGGACGGTGGTCGCCGGCAACATCGGCTCGGGTGAGCACCTGGACTACACAGTGATCGGTAATACGGTGAATCTCGCTGCCCGCTTGTGCGGCTGGGCGAGCCCCGGGGACATTGTGGTCTCGGAGGCGGTGCGCGGGGCCGTCAACGGCGCTGAGGAGTTCGTCTGCGTCGAACCGCGCAAAGCCGACATCCGCGGCTTGAAGGAAGCGATTACGCTGTATCGGTTGCGAAGCGGCCAGCGGCAGCCCCGTGACGAGGATGGCGCGGCCAATACCTCCTCGGTGCGGTAGTAAACGCGCAGTGAACTTCCCCGTGCGCAGGGTCAGCGTCTGCGGTCAATCGTCTCCTTGGGGATACCACGCCCGCCTGATGGCCTCCACGGTGTTGATGCGCTCGCGCTTCAGCGCCGAGGCGATGGCCGGCCCCGTCACGCCTTGTCGCACAAACGCCCCACCGGTGATCATGCGCGACGCTTCCAGGCAGGCCTCCAGGTAACGCCGGGGTCGATACCCCGTCGCATCGACCACCAGGCCGCTCGCCCGGGCGTCGAGTTCGCAGGCTAGCAACAGATCACCGAAACGCCCCGGCCGTCGAAAGGCGTCGGCGGCTTGCAGCAAATCCAGCACCTCCCAGGCTCCCAAGCTTGGGGCGTGGTGAACACCGTGCCTATGGCGGGCCAGGGATTCCGCGAGCTCCCGGTAGGCGGTCGGTGCCCGCAGACGGTGGCACACCACGCGGACCGCCTCTGGAGCACCGGCAGGGTCCGCAGCCGCCGCGTGCCGTGGCGCGGCACCGCGATCCACGTCCTGCACGACCAGAGCCCAGCGGACGAGGCCAGGGGCATCGGTGGTGGCCGCCTGGTCCAGAGCCCGCATGGCGTGGTCGCCGGCGTTCACCGTCGCTCCGGTGAGGGTGTCGCGGCTGCATGCGAACAGGGCGTCCAGCTCGGGCAGCAGGCGGTGCAAGGCCTCGCACTCCCTGAGGACGCCAAAGAATGCCGAGGGCCGGGCCTCGCCAAGCGCCTTCTCCAGCTCCTGCCAAACGCGTTCTGGCACCAGGTGATCCACTTCACCGTTCGCCACCATGCGCGAGCACAACACCAGGGTGGCTTCGGCAGGGCGGAAACCGAGAGCGGCATAGCGCGCGCTGAATCGGGCCAAGCGGAGGATGCGTACCGGGTCCTCCTGAAACGCAGGCGAGACGTGGCGCAGCAGGCGTGCGTCCAGGTCTTCGCGCCCGCCGAAGGGGTCCACCAGGGTACCGTCCGGTCGCTGGGCCATGGCGTTAATGGTCAGATCACGCCGGGCGAGATCCTCTTGCAGGGACACCTCCGGCGCGGCGTGGATGCTGAAACCGTGGTAACCGCGGCCCGTCTTGCGCTCGGTGCGTGCCAGCGCGTACTCCTCATGGGTTTCCGGGTGCAGGAACACGGGGAAGTCCTTACCCACCGGCCGAAAACCGCGGGATTCCAATGCCTCCGGCGTCGTACCGACCACAACCCAGTCGCGCTCGGTGACGGGTCGGCCGAGCAGCTGGTCGCGCACCGCGCCGCCGACGAGGTAGACATCCAGCCCGGCGAGGTAAGGGTCACCCGTCACGGCTCAGCGCCGGGCGGTCATTCGGAACTGGTTGTAACGGGCCCGCTCGGTCTTGTCCGACAGATAGCCTGGCACCACGGCCTCGATGGCTGTCGGCTCAATGCCCAGTTCAGGCAGGTGATTGACCGAGCATACGTTGTCGACCGTCGCCGATAGGTAGTTGTCCATGGAGTAGGGCTTGCCGGGTACGCGCTGCAGCACCCGCGCCTGAAGCCGGGACAGCCGGTCGCTCGCCGGCCACACGGTGCGCCGCAGGCCGGCCTGCTCCGCGGTGTAGCGGACCAAGTCTTCCAGGGTATAGGTCTGCGGGCCGCACAGGTCGTAGCGCTTGCCAAAGGTTTCGCGGTCCTTTAAGGCACGCACAAAGGCCTCCACCACATCACCCACATACACGGGGCTGAACCGCGCTTTGGGGGTGGGCAGGGGAAAGACGCCCGGCGAGAGTTTGAGCAGCAGGCGGAACTGATTGAAAAAGTTGTCGTCCGGGCCGAAGATCACCGACGGTCGGAAGACGGTGACGTTCAGATCGGCCGCTGCCGCCAGGACCCGCCGCTCGGCCTCACCTTTAGTGCGCTGATAGTAGCTCGGGCCGTTGTCGGCATCCGCCCCCAGTGCACTCATGTGCAGCAGCCGCTGCACCCCGGTGTGCCGGCAGGCATCCAGAACCTTCTCGGTCAGTTCCACATGGGCGCGGTGGAATCCGCTGCCGTCGAAACCCCTCTCGTTGAGAATGCCCACCAGGTTGATCACGGCGTCGCATTCCCGGAACAATTCCTGTAGCTTTCCGGCATCGTGAATATCGGCCTCGACCAGATCCAGGCCGGGGACGACCAGGATCTGCTTGGTACGCTCCCGGTGACGCGTGGGAACGCGCGAGTGAATTCCCCGATCGTGGAGACGGTTGGCGAGATGACGGCCGACAAAACCGCTGCCCCCCAGGATGCAGACTCGTTGCATGCGCATCATGAATTGCGGCTCCTTCTACTGGAATGATTGTCCCGCAAGGGGTGGAGTGCCTCGCAAGTCTAGCAAGACGGCGCGGGTTTCGTTGAATCGGAGTGCCTCTGGGCGCTGAAACCGCAGTACCCTGTGCGCTTTTCCGTTTCGCAGGGGCCAGCGTGACGCCACGGGGCGCGGTGCGGGGGAGCGGGGATGCTGACGACGCTACTGGTGTACCTGATTGCGGGTGCCATCGCCGGCCTGATCGCCGGGCTGTTTGGTCTCGGTGGTGGCGTGGTGATCGTACCGGTGCTGCTCGTGGTGTTCGCCGCCCAGGGCATGCCCGAGGCGATCATCATGCACATGGCCGTTGGCAGTTCTCTCGCCGTCATTTTGCTGACCTCGCTGTCTTCGGTCCGCGCGCATCACCGTCTGCACGGGGTACTCTGGCCGGTGTTCGGCCGTCTTGTGGGTGGCATCGCTGCAGGTGCGCTGCTGGGCGCCTGGATCGCGGACAGCCTCTCGTCTTCGGCGCTGCAGAACGTCTTTGCAGTGTTTTTGATCGCCGTGGCCGTGAAAATGGCGTTCGATCTCAATCCGCCCGCAGGCGGACGCTTGCCAAGGACGCCCTTGCTGAACGCCGTTGGGGGCGTCATCGGCACCCTGGCAGCGCTGGTCGGCATTGGCGGGGGAACACTTACTGTCCCGTATCTCACGTGGTGCGGCATTAACATGCGGCATGCCGTCGGGACATCGGCGGCCTGCGGGCTGCCAATCGCCATTGCCGGTGCGACCGGGTTCATGCTTACTGGCTGGGGTCGCCCCGACCTGCCCGGGCTCGCCACCGGTTACATCTATTGGCCTGCCGTCGGAGGCATTGCCGCGGCGAGTGTTCTGGCGGCACCTGCAGGGGCGCGGCTGGCTCATCGGCTGCCTGGGGGGCTCCTCAAACGGCTCTTCGCCGGGCTACTGGCCGTCGTCGCGCTTCGGCTGCTCCTCGGGTGAGCACGCCTTTGCCGCGGCCCTTAGAAGCGCAGCCGGAGTCCGACGTGAAAACCATCGTCGACGCGTTCATCCCGGAACGAGTCCATGCGGATCTTGATCCGGCGGTAGCCGAGGAAGGCATGGGCGCCCCTGACGACCTCGGCCTCGAGCCGGAGCTGCCCCTCGGTGATCCGGCTGGCATCCCCACCCGTGGTGATGTTGGGGGAGATGTAGCCCTGGAACACAAGTGCCAGCGGGATGTCCGCTGGGATACCCACACCCACGTTGCCGCCGATGGCCAGGGCGGCGAGGCTCTCTCCCGAGCGGTCCAGATCGGCACCGTAGAGCTTGACGCCAACGCCGAAGGTGATGGGCTGCCAGCGCCCTTCAACTTCATTGTCGACGGTCAGGAACAGTGAGCCGAGAAGATCCCGGTCTTCGTTAAACAGCAGCCCGCCGCCGTAGCGCGCGCTTTGTTGATCGCTCTGCGTGGTGCGGTCCGCCAGGATCAACTCGGCCATGGCATCGCTCAGTGCAAGCTCTAGTTCCTGGGCCTGCAGGGTTGTGGCGGCGCCGGCGAGCATGGCGGTCAACATCAAGCGTCGGAGCATGTCGGTCTCCAGGGTGGTGTGGGCAGGGAGTCAGGCTCCGTGGCCACCACGATAAATGGTTTAGGATTTCGTATTTTACCGCCCGGACCGTCGCGGGTCAGTTCGGATTAAAGCGTCAGCGGTCGGCCAACCGTTTCTCAAGGTAGTGGATGTTGGTGCCACCGCTCTGGAAGTTTGTGTCCAGTAACAGATCCTGGTGCAGGGGGACGTTCGTCTTGATGCCGCCGATCACGACTTCGGCCAGCGCGGTGCGCATCCTCGCCAATGCGGACTCCCGCGTATCGCCATGGGTGATGATTTTGCCGATCATGGAATCATAATACGGTGGCACTTTGTAGCCGGTGTAGATGTGCGAGTCGACGCGCACCCCCGGGCCACCGGGAGTGTGGTACTGGGTGATCTGCCCAGGCGATGGCACGAACCTCTCCGGATCCTCCGCGTTGATCCGACACTCGATCGCATGGCCACGCACGACGATGTCCTCCTGGGCATAGGACAGGCGATTGCCCGAGGCGATGCGCAACTGCTCACACACCAAGTCCACGCCGGTGACCATTTCGGTGACCGGGTGCTCCACCTGGATCCGCGTGTTCATCTCGATGAAGTAAAAGGCGCCGTCTTCGTACAGGAACTCGAACGTGCCTGCACCTCGGTAGCCGATCTCGCGGCACGCCAGCGCGCAGCGCTCGCCGATTTGTTGGCGCTGGGCCGCCGTGATGGCGGGCGCCGGGCTTTCCTCGATGACCTTTTGGTGGCGACGCTGCATGGAACAGTCGCGTTCGCCCAGGTGGATAGCGTTGCCATAATTGTCGGCGAGCACCTGGATCTCGATATGACGGGGATGCTGGAGATACTTCTCCATGTAGACCATGGAGTTGCCGAACGCCGAGCGTGCCTCGTTGCGCGTCACCGAGATGGCGCCTAGCAGATCGGCCTCCTTGTGCACCACGCGCATGCCGCGTCCACCGCCGCCCGCAGCCGCCTTGATAATCACCGGATAGCCGATATCCTGGGCGAGCTGCAAATTGTGGTCGTCGTCGTCGCCAAGCGGGCCACCGGAGCCCGGAACGCAGGGGATGCCGGCCGCTTTCATGGTATTGATGGCGGCGACTTTGTCCCCCATGGTGCGGATGGTGTCCGCCTTGGGGCCGATGAAAGTAAAACCGGAATGCTCGACCCGCTCGGCAAAGTCGGCATTCTCCGAAAGAAACCCATAGCCCGGGTGCACACCCTCCGACGCGGTGACCTCGGCGGCGCTGACGATGGCTGGAATATTGAGGTAACTGTCGGCCGAGTTGGGCGGACCGATGCATACGGTCTCGTCGGCCAGGCGCACATGCTTGAGATCGCGGTCGGCAGTGGAGTGCGCGGCGACTGTGCGGATGCCGAGTTCGCGGCAGGCGCGCAGGATGCGCAGCGCAATTTCGCCGCGGTTGGCGATCAGGACTTTTTCCAGCATGAGCAAGTGATCCCCGGGTCGTGCGTTACTGGAGAATAACCAGCGGCTGGTCGTACTCCACCGGCTGCCCGTCTTCCAGCAGGATGGCTGCCACCGTGCCCGCCTTATCTGACTCGATCTGGTTGAGCATTTTCATCGCTTCGATGATGCACAGCGTATCGCCAACCTTGACCTGCTGGCCCTCTTCCACGAACGGCTTTGCCCCAGGTGCCGGGGCGCGATAAAAGGTGCCCACCATGGGGGAGCGTACCGGATGTCCATCCGGCGTGCTGCTCTGGTATTCCTCGGTGGCATCGGGTTCGCTGCCCGATGCTGGAGCGGGCTGCGGTGCAGCGGCAGCGGTGGGCTGTGCGGACGGCTGAGAGATCATCGGCCCGCCGCGGTTGATGCGAACGGATTCCTCGCCCTCTTTGATCTCGATTTCGTTGATGCCGGATTCCTGCAGCAATTCGATCAGACGCTTGATCTTGCGGATATCCATGTTCTTATCCTGCTTTGTCGGTAAGGTGCCGGATCGCCGCCTGCAGCGCCAGCTCGTAGCCGAGAGCGCCCAGGCCGGTGATGACGCCCATGGCCACATCCGACAGATAGGAATGCTGACGGAACGGCTCGCGGGCGTGGACATTCGACAGGTGCACTTCAATGAACGGGATTGCGACACCGAGCAGGGCATCCCGAAGGGCGACGCTGGTGTGCGTGAGCGCGGCAGGGTTAATCAGGATGAAATCAGTGTCGGCGTCCCCTGCGGCGTGGATGCGCTCCACCAGCACACCCTCGTGGTTGCTCTGCAGCGTGACCAGCTGCAGACCAGCCGCTCTCGCTTGCCGCGCCAGACGCTGATTGATTGTCTCCAGCGTGTCAATACCGTAGACAGTAGGCTCGCGTTGCCCGAGCAGATTGAGGTTGGGCCCGTGGAGCACCAGGATACTGGCCATTCCTCCCCCCCCCCCCCGCCGGGAGTCGCATGTGAGACCGAGCTGGTAATGATGGTCTTATGCAGCCACCCCGACCGCTGGTCCGGCGGCGCTGGGCGCGATTGTGCCGCAATGCCGGCTGCTTGTCCACGCGATCGCGGTGTTTTTCCGATGTTAGCCGCATGTTCGTGGTTTTCAGGAACGCGGCTGGCGCTGCGCCGGACACGAGCGGTGTCTTGAGCCACGCCTGCATGTCATAGGATCAGCACTCTCGGGGATCAGGACACTAGAGGTGTTCACGAATGACCGGCTCGATCTCATCACGGGTGACTTCCCGCTCGAAGCGATGAACAATGGCGCCATCCCTGTCGATAACGACCGTATAGGGTAAAGTGCCCAGCTCGTTTCCATATGCCTCATTGATGTCCATGGCGGACTGAACGCCATGGAAACTCGGGTAGTTCATGTTGAGTTTGTCGCGGAACTCGCGTGCGTCTTCCGGATCGTCAATGGCGACGCCAAGGAACTGCACCCCGGCGTTCGCATAGTCCGCCTGGAGT
The DNA here is from genome assembly GCF_007120195.1 of Aquisalimonas sp. GTDB lineage: Bacteria > Pseudomonadota > Gammaproteobacteria > Nitrococcales > Aquisalimonadaceae > Aquisalimonas. The sequence goes on along the minus strand of NZ_SKOG01000221.1, from coordinate 1,829 downwards.
TCCGTGAACACTGGAATCTCCTTAAGGCAGGGTGGGCACCAGGTGGCCCAGAAGTTGAGCACGATCAGCTCGCCGTCCCACTCGCTGATGCTGCGCGCCTCACCGTCAAGATCGGGGAGTTCGAAGGCGGGGCGCATCTCGGGCTGAAACCACGTTTGCCAGGCAGCAACACCGGCCACTGCGCCGGCGAGTCCCAGGGCTATGGCAATCACCGCCGGCCAGCGTTGTTGGCGCCGTGGGGGTTCACTCATCAATTAGCGTCCAGAGTTGGTGAAGAAGGCGGTGTGTGTACGCTCAAGAAAATCTTGCGGTGGCAGAAAACCGACCACGCGCTGATCCCGCCGCTCGTCGCCGTCGGGGCCGTAGAACAGCACCGCCGGTGGCAGGAAGACATCCAGTGCCTGGAGCAGCTCCCGGTGCTCACCCGTCATGGCCGTGACGTCCACGCGCAACAACTGCTTGTCCGCCAGCGCGGCGGTGACGTCCGGATCCGGGAACGTGCGTTCCTCCAGCTGGACGCAGTAGACGCACCAATCGGCATAGAAATCCACAACGGTGGCCTGGCCGCGCGACGTCGCTTCGGCGATCGCCGTCTCGAGCTCCTCGAGGCTGTCCACGTCCCGGAAGCCCACCTTCGTTTGCTCGGCCACGGGAGTGCCCTGGGTCAGGGGTTGCAGCGGCTGCCAGAATTGCGAGCCTCCTGCCGCGGCGCCAAGCAGCAGCGCCACGCTCCAGATCGCGAGCACCACGCTGGCGAATTGGCGCACGCGGACCACGACACCGGGGCGCAACTCCCCGCGGTCGAGCAAGCCGAGCCACACGGCGACGCCCGCCAATAGGACGCCCCACAGACCAAGGGTGATCGGGCCGGGCAGAAAGCGGTCGACCATCCATAGCGCCACCGCCAGGAACACCACCCCGAAGACTTGCTTGACGTAGACCATCCAGGCCCCGGAGCGGGGCAACCACTTCCCGAGTGCGGTGCCCACCAGCAGCAGGGGAACACCCATGCCATTGCCCATGGCAAACAAGGCGAGTCCGCCGAGCAGGGCGTCGCCGGTATTGCTGATGAACACCAGGGCGGCGATTAGCGCCGGCCCCGAGCAGGCGCCGACAATCAGCGACGACAGCACGCCCATTACCCCGGCACCGACAAAGCTGCCGCCGCGCTGTCGGCGCGAGAGCGTGTCGAGGCGCGTCTGCAAGGCCGCGGGCATGCGGATGTCGTAGAGGCCGAACATGGCGAGCGCCAGGACGACGAAAATGGCCGCAAAGCTACCGAGCACCCAGGGGCTTTGCAGGTCCGCCTGGATGGCGGCCCCGCTGACGCCTGCAATGGCGCCGGCGAGAGCGTAGGTGACCGCCGTCGCCTGGATGAATACGAGCGACAGCCAGAATCCACGCCACCCGGTGCGCCGCTCGCCCTCACCGGCAATGAGCCCCGAGAGGATGGGAATGAGAGGATACATGCAGGCGGTAAAGGCCAGCAGCAAGCCGGCCAGGAAGAAACCGCCAAGGATCAGGGCGAGGTTGCCGCCGGCGAGCAACTCGCCGAGGGGGTCGCCTCCACCCGCTGCTGGCGGCCCGCCTCCACCCGCACCGGCGCCGAAACCGGCATCGCTCACCCCGCCAGCCAGAGAGAAATCGCTGCTCAGCGGCGGGTAGCAAACGCCCGTTGGTTCATTGCAGCCCTGGTAGTGGGCGGTAAGCGTTAAGGACTCGGCCGCCGGCCGCTCGAGCCGGATGTAGACTTCTACCGGCTCGTGGTAGACCTCCATGGGGCCGAAGTTTGGATCGTCGATGACGTCGCCTTCGGGCAGCTCGAAGCC
>NZ_SKOG01000290.1 GCF_007120195.1 Aquisalimonas sp. | reverse complement strand
ACGTGATGATGTCGATCTTCACCGCGGGATCGCGACCGGCAGTCTCGGCAGCGTCGAGCGCATTGTCCAAGAGCTCCTTGAGGATGACGGCACCGAACTCGCCGCGGGGCTGCCCCGTGAGTGTCTGCAGCTCCTTCACGCTGAAGTACTCAGCAGCGCGGCTCAAGCTGAACATTTGGCGGTCGAGGGTGACGGTCATGCTTGGGCCCCTTGGCAGCTGTGCTGATAACACTGTTTCGCGCGCATCATCGTTTGAACAGCTCCGGCTGCTTGGGCGAATCCGGCTTGACCGGCTTCATCTTGCGGTCGCACGGGATGCAGTAGGCCATGCTCGGCAGGTTGAGCGTCACTTCGCGCTTGCACTTGGTGCAGTAGTAGCGTCCGGGTGCGAGGGGCATCAGTTCGCCTCCGCCTTTGCTTCCCATGCCTGGTACGCCTGCCACAATCTCTCCAGCGCGTGCTCACGCTCGCCCAATAGGTACGCGCATGCCCAGCCCATGACGTGCCGCGGAGGATCCGGTACGCCGTCTAGTGTCACGTCGAGCACGCCGCTGCTTGCGGCTCGCACGAGCCGGTCCAGCTGCCAGGGCAGGGGGGGCACCGCGTCGGCGAGCGCAAGGTGCCGGAGCAGCTCACCTTTGTGGGCCGCCATGAGCTGCACCACCTCGTCGTCGAGCGGCTCGCTCGCCTGGTAGCGCAGCTTAGCTTCGAGCCTGACGCCCCGCTCGCGTAGCATCCGGTCCAGGGCCTCAGCGCTCATAGCTCGCCCTCGGTCCGGCCCACGTGGCGTTGTATGTAGTCGTCCGGCTTGGAATCGCGCGGCAACGAAACGCCCACTTCGCCCACTTCGCCCTGTTTGCCGTCCTGCACGTCGTTCTTAGGGTGGGCGTTTGTCGGGCCTTTGGGCGTTTGATCGCCCACTTCGCCCACTAAACGCCCATCTGTATCTGCTGTGCCTGACGCACTGTGGGCCTTGTGGGCGTTTTGGGCGTTTGATTGCGCCTCTGTTCTGGTCGGCGCGATGCTGTATATGCGGCGCTTGTCCCCAGCCCTCGGCTCGGTGATAGTCACTCCGACACTGCGAAGGGCAGGCGCCAGTCGGCGCAGGGCACCAGCAAGTCCGTGCGGGCTCTTCGGCCAGCCGTGCGGCGGTCGTTTGCCGCTATCAAGACCGATCCGAGTGTTGAGCAGCCCCAGCAGCTCGCCAGCGCGGCCGCTCCAGCCCTCGTCAGTAAGTTCGGCCAGCCACTCCCGCAGCACCGGTGCCACAGGGTCGCCGTCCAGGACGTTCTCGGTGAGGTTCGCTCGGGCGTCGGAGTATGCGTTCATGAACGTCTTCGGCTCCCAGCCCAGCGCCGGTTCGCAGGCCACGGCCCACTGTGCAAAATCGGCCATCCTCGGCAGCCCGTCGAGCTCGACGTTTGGCAGATTGGCGAGGCCGGCCGATGCGACGTCGAGCAAGGCGCCTAGCACACGCGGCCTCAGCGCCTCGAAGTCGGCCCAGATCTCGGCCTCGCGGCGCCGTTGGTCGTCGGCAATCGTCGGCAACGTCACGACGATGGCGCGGTCCGCTAGGTCGCCACGGGCGACGAAGTTGTCGATCCCGTTGAGCAGGATGGGCCGCTGGGAGTCGAACAGGATCTCGTCGTCGTCGCTGAACAGTTCGCGGGTGGATAGGCCTCCGCCGGTGGCGAGGATGCACAGTGCGTCCGACAGCCACACCTGTAGCGATGAGAGGTTGTCGAGTGCGATCACCCAGCCGTGGCGAGCCGCGATCATCAGGTCGCGCACCTCGCGGGGTGGCGTCCGCAAAGGTGACACGTTGGGATCCACCAATGAGCGCAGGATCCGCGCGGTTGTGCTCTTGGCGCTACCCTGCTCGCCCATGAGCACGAGGATGGGGTACGGCCCCTGTGGCCGGAGCGCCGCCAGCAGCCACGCCACGACGAGCGGCCAGTCCTCATCACGCACGTTGACGAGGCGCCGGAGCTCGGCGATACCGCCGCCGGCCTGTGGCGCAGGGTGCGGCAGCAGGCCCTTCGAGCGGATGAACCGCACCGGCGGCCGCGCTAACGGGTGCCAGCCTTTCGGCGTCACCCTTACGGCATCCCACTGGTCGGTGCCGAGGTCGAGCACAATGTCATCGCCGTCTCCGGCGAGCCGCGTGTGCACCGCGTACTCGTCGCCGTCGAAGCACGCCTTCGCTTCGAGCACGTTCAACGCGTCCTGCACGGCCTGCGACCCCGGTGCGGCCTTCTGTTCGTCGTAGTAGAGCCGGCCCAGCCAGCGCCGAACCGGCTTCGTTCTTAGGCGGTAGTGCTCGGCGTGACCGTCCTCGGAGATGGTGATGTACGGCTCGGCCGCCGGGTCGTGCCACAGTTCGGCGCCGGTGTCGGTGGCGAGGCCCACGAGTTGCGTGGCGATGGATTCCCGCTCGGCCGTTAGTCCGTTGGCGCCCAGATAGTCGCGAAAATCGGCTTGCAACCGCCCCAGCGGCATACCCGTAGCCCGTTTTAGCGCGACTTGCACCTGGTACACCTCACTGTGACTGAGTGCCAGCTCCACAGCGGCAGCGTGTAGCCGCTCCTGTACCTCGCTCAGCGTCTCCGGCGTCGCACTCTCTGCGTACTCGACGCATGCACGAAGGTCGTTCAGCTCCTGCATGACGCCCTCGCAGTTCGCCAGCGGGCACGCCTGCGCGTCGCTAGGGTCTGGGCGCGCCCTCTGGGCTTACCGCCCACCGCTGGTTCATAGCCGGCCTGTTTGGCTAGGTAGAAGACGCTCGCTGAAGTGATGTCGCTCGGATCCAGTGACTTCCATACCCGCTCCGCGTCCGTGGCGTCGTACTTGCCGCTGGTCCGGCTCCAGGCATCCCATACACTGAACGGCTGCCCGTCAGCCTTGAGCGCCATGCCGACGCGGATCCATGTCTCGCGGTCGTCGGCACTGATGTAGCCTAGCGCCCGCTCCAGCTCACCGTCAGCATCCGCCAGCGCGGCCTGCCAGCGCGCCCGCTCGGCTTCGCTCACCTTCGGCGCGGTGCGGATCGGCTGCAGCTCCGCCCCCGGGATGCATAGCTCGTGCCGGTCGCCGAGAATGAGCCCCTGCCGCCAGCCGGCGCACGGATCCGCCATGCCCTCGAAGATCGGTGCTGCCGTGTAGTTCGGCTGACTGCTGACGTACACCGCCGGGTCGATGGCCGGCACTCGCTTAGCCCAGCAGTCGTGCAAGGCGCGGTCTGGGATCGGCCGGTCGAGGTAGTACCAGAGGCCCAGCCGTGTCTCGCTCCAAGGCTTCACACCGGCGCTCGAGCTGAACTGGTAGAAGGCCGTGACAGCTTGAAAGTAGGCCGGTAGATAAGCCTCGACAACGCTCCGCACGGCCGCTTTAGGGTCGCGAACTCCTGTTATCAGCTCCCCTTCAACCTCGACGGCATCCGTTACCGGCATGGGCTGCCCGTCCATGTCGACCTTGATCCAGTGCAGCCCTTCGGGGTGCGGCATGAGGTCTGCATCTTCGCCGTGTACGCGTCTGTTGATGCCGTGTAGGCTCCGCCCTGGCTTGGGGATCCCGCGCACTACGAAGGCCCGCGGATCCGTGGCGAGGCGCCTTAGCAGCGTTGCCAGCTCAAAGACGCTTTCCACTTCGGCTAGGTGGGCATCGAATGTGCGCGCGTTACCGTAGGCGGCCGTCTCGATCCCGTCGGCCGTGCGTCGGTGGACTTTCGTTGCCAGCAGGGCAGGGTGGCGCGTGCGGAGAATCGTGATCGGCGTCATGCCGCCGCTCCGTCGTAGAGATCCACCGCGTGAGCGATCACGGCGGCGTCGATGATGAGGTCGAGCAACTGCTCATTGCCAGGCAGCTCGCCGGGGTTTTGGTCGGCAACCGTGGCCCAGAGCTCAAACATGCTGGCTGTGAGGGCCCGTCGCGCGTCTGGGATCGTGAGCTGGACTAGGCGCTCCTGCAGTGCATAAAACTCCACCTCGAGCGCACCGCGCGGGGCCGTCATGGTGCCCTCGCGAGAATGTGCGCCAGCGTGGCCCGATCCAGCCTCTGATAGCACCAGCCGCACTCGGCTGCCTCAGCGCCGTGCAGTGCGATCCAGCGCCGGCGGCACTCGGGGGCAGCGGGGCAGGGACTACCGTCTGAGTTTGTGACATTGTGCGGGGTGTCGTGGCACGGGCTGAGCTCAACTGCTAAACTGCACCTGTTCGAGTCTGCTCCGTCTTCGTGCCTGCCCGCGCTGTCCACGCGGGCTTTTCTCATGACGCCAGGTATTCCTCGATGGCCTGACGACTAACGATCCACCTCCGGCCCTCGCGCTTTGCCCGGAGCTTCTTGTCCTTTATGAGGCCCCGCACCGTCGGCACGCTCATGCGTAGTGCGATGGCGGTTTCATGGAGATTGAAAGCCAAGCCGGGATGGTCGACCTTCGTGCTGCGTAGTTTCGCTCGGTTTGCTTGCGCTACGTTCATTTTGCATAACCTCCAAATCGAGGTTATGCCGACCAGGATGCAAAATATACGGCGAAAAATGGAAGCCTAGCTTTTTCGCCTCATTTTCGGCCGCCCAGCCTTCTTTGGTTCAAGGTTTAGGCCGATGATTGCCGCTAGCGAATTTATGTTGTCTCTCACAGTGGTTCGTGAAAGTCGGAGATTGTATCGGTTGGCTATCGCGCCATGGCTCATGCCTTCAAATACATAAAGATACAGCCATTCATAAGCGGTTTCATCGTGGCCGCGATGCGTCTTTCTCACCTTGTCGGAGTGGTAATACTGATAGCCCTTGGCACGATATTCTGCCTCTTTTTCGTCGCAGTGGCGCTCCAGCTTGGCAATGGTCCGGTTCAACCACTGGGCTCGCGTCTCTAGCAATGGCTCCCATTGTCCACTAGGTAGAACAAGATCCTCTGGCAACGTAGTCCAATCAACCGTTTGACAGTAGGCATCTGGTTTATCGGCCGGGAAGACATTTTCCAAGAGCCAAGGTGATTCGACTCCCCGGCACTCTTCCTCATTAAAGGCCCATTGCTCCAGTACCCGCCAACCAAAGTCGAGAGGCCACTCCCCAAGCCCGCTTAGGCCGTTGCAATCACTCCATCTCTCGAGTGCGGTCCTAAGCTTGCCTTCGAGTTCGCCAAAGATTAGAGGTCCAGTGCCAAAGATGCTTTGCTCGCTAGCGTCAACCATATGCGTAAGAGCTATCTTTGTCTTCTCCAACAAGCCGAGCGAGAAAGTTAGCTCACCATAGTGCGGGAATACGTCGCTATACAGAGACTCAAGAACCCGAGGGCGATGTTTGCATATGGACTTAAAGAATAGTGCTCGTGCCCTACGCGATTGATTGTTATGATCTTTCCCTGGATCGAAGTACCTGGCAGAGCTCAAGCCCATAACCGCACCTCCGCCTCCGGGGCGCGGTAAACTGGCTTTGGCAGCAGGCGCTCCGCACCCGCGGGGCGTCTTTGTATTGTGAGCCTAACACGCCCCACAGAGCCATGCTTGCTACTGCCATTCTACTGCCAATATTGCCAATACGCCCTATTTTCGCGTAATTTTTCTTGGTTGCAGGCGTGGCAACTATCATTGTGCCCGACAATGCTTGCAATTGATGCCACTTTCGTCTATTTTGCGCCGTGGCACGCCTGGAAAGCGTGTATGTGGGGAGACCTGCATCGCGGGTTCGAATCCCGCCCTCTCCGCCAGACCCGGCAAGCTCGCGCCCGCGAGCGGGCACCGCCCGTCGCCACCGCCTCCGGT
>NZ_SKOG01000057.1 GCF_007120195.1 Aquisalimonas sp. | reverse complement strand
TCGGTGTCGGGTTTCATGGTGCAGTAGCCTCACGGATCGTGGTGGAGCATCCCCTTCGAGGGAAGGGCGTGAGGCTACATTTTATCGGGGGCATGTTCTCCGCGAAGCGGCTTCGTCCAACTAATTCGTTGGGCAGCTTACGGCGATTGACGGAGTGTAGCCAGGAGGCTACACTCCGGCCATGATGGAAATTCGCAAAACGGAGGTTTATGCCAAGTGGCTCGATGGGCTGCGTGATATCCGTGCACGTGCCCGAGTGTTGGCGAGAGTTGAGCGCTTGGCAGCAGGGAATCCGGGAGACGTCGAACCCGTAGGTGAAGGCGTCTCTGAGTTGCGAATCAATTATGGCCCCGGTTACCGGGTGTACTACAAACAGCAAGGGCGTGAGTTGGTGATCCTGTTGGCTGGTGGCGACAAAAGCATTCAGTCAAGAGACATAAAGACCGCTCTACGCCTTGCCCGTAATCTGTAGGATTACCCATGAAAAAGACAGTTACCTCCCGTTACGATGTCGCTGAGCATCTACGTACGCCTGAAGAAATGGCGGCATATCTGGAAGCATGTCTTGAGGAGGCAGATGGTGACGCGGCGTTCATAGCAAAGGCTCTTGGTGATATTGCTCGTGCGAAAGGTATGTCGCAAGTAGCACGTGATGCAGGCGTGTCACGTGAAAGCCTATACAAAGCGCTTTCTGGGGAGCGAACCCCAGGGTTCGACACAATCCTAAAGGTCGTGGCAGCGCTGGGCTTGAAACTGCATGCTGAGGCGGTGCATATCCCCAATCATGCCCAGCAAGGCGCTCCAACCGACGCTCGTACTTCGCGCGGTTGATCGCTGGCGTTGGGCGCCTTACGGCGAGAGGCTGAGGGCATATCTTGACCGTGATGTGGCGGGAGCGTAGCGTTCAGATATGGAGTACCGCGACCACATCATCATTGACCCGCAGATCCGCTTCGGTAGGCCTACTGTCCGGGGTACGCGCATCTCTGTGAGTGATGTGCTTTCGTACCTTGCGGGCGGAATGACAGAAGAGCAGATTCTCACGGATTTTCCGCAACTTACTCGTGAAGATGTCCGCGCGTGCTTGTCCTTTGCTGCTGACCGCGAGCGCCGAACAGGCCACACAAGCGCGGCGAGATAAGATGGGCCCGCCTGCGGATTGGAGCACTGTCCGGTGAGGCTCCTTTTTGACGAGAATCTTGCAGCCAGACTGGCGCCTACACTGGCGGATATCTATCCAGATTCCACGCACGTCGTAGCACTCGGCCTTGGCGGGGCCAGCGATCGGGTGATCTGGGAGCGAGCGGCCGCTGAAGGCTTTGTGCTCGTGACCAAAGACGAAGACTTCCACGGCTTTGCGGTGTTGCACGGGCCTCCTCCGAAGGTGATCTGGATTCGCCTTGGAAACTGCACGACCCAGGATGTAGTTCAGCTGCTGCGGGTCCACCGCGATGACGTACGATCCTTCTGGCAGCAGGAGGAACTGGCGGTCCTTGCTCTTGGGTGAGCATCACGCACGGGCGGCGCCCAACAAGACGCAGCAGCGAAGCACTATCAGATCCGGGCAGTGGAACGGGCCTTGGAGGAGTCCAAGTCATGAACGAAAGCGCTCACTATGTAAAGATCGTTGAGTGGTCTGACGAAGATCAGTGCTATGTCGGTAGCGCACCAGGCCTGGTCTACGGAGGATGCCATGGCCACGATGAGCAGAAGGTCTTTGCGGAACTCTGCCGCATCGTCGAGGAGGCAATTGACCTCTATCGCCAAGACGGCAGACCACTGCCCCCGGCCACGTCAGGAAAGGACTTCGCCAATCGCATGCAGCAGATCCCATAATAAAAGAGTTAGCCGGTTCGCCAGATCACCGGGAGTAGCGTGAAGGTACGGGATGTTATCAAGACGCTGGAGAGGGACGGGTGGAAGCTTGCGAGGCAGCGTGGGAGCCACCGCCAGTTCAGGCATGCCTCGAAACCTGGGACGGTGAAGTGGCCGGGAAGCCGACGGTCGACATGCCTCCGGGTACGCTGAATAGCGTGCTGAAGCAAGCAGGTCTTAAGTGAGGTGTTGCTGTGCGGTACATGGTGGTGATCGAGAAGGGTGAGGAAGGCTGGGGCGCTCATGTCCCCGACCTTCCTGGTTGTGTCGCGGCTGGAGAAACTCGTGAAGAGGTGGTCGCTCTCATCCGGGAACCGATCGAGTTTCATCTGGAGGGCCTCAGAGAGCATGGCGAGGACGTGCCGGAACCCCAGTCGGACTTTGAGTTCGTCGAGATTAATGCCGCCTAACAAACGGCTGGTTCGGATGGCGCTTCGCGCCACCGCACAGCCTTGGCTTTAGAGAGGATCTCGAATGTTAGAGCGGTTGGTTGAGCTAGTTCCGAAGTCTGTTTTTTCAGAATCGGGTTCGGTTTTTTACTCGGGCCGCGCGGCTTTCGCGTCTCCGAACCCTTTGTACATTCTAGGCTTCAACCCTGGTGGCTCACCGGATTCCCAGGCCGATGAAACGGTGGAGTGGCATACGCGCAATGTCCTGGAGAAGGTTCCATCGGAATGGTCTGAGTATAGGGACGAATCATGGCGGGGCATGCCACCAGGGTTATGTGGGCTTCAGCCACGGGTTTTGCATTTGCTGCGGGCGATTGGAATAAACCCTGGCCTCGTGCCATCGAGTAATATGGTTTTCGTGCGCTCCACGCGCGAAAGCACTTTTGGCCGTGATATCTCTGCGCTTGCGGAACAAGCGTGGCCTTTCCACAAGTTTGTCATCAGCCAGCTCGGAACCAAAGTCATTCTCTGTTTTGGCAAGACGGCCGGCAATTGGGTTGCGCGGCGCGTCGGCGCAACGCGGCAAGTAGCGGAGTTTGTGGAGAAGAACGATCGACGCTGGCGCTCGGTGACCCTGGCGAACAACCAAGGCATCTTTGTAATCGTCGCTAGCCACCCCAGCGTTGCAGATTGGACGGCGCCGGAGACTGATCCAACGCCTTTAGTTCGTCAGGCGCTCGATTCCATCTCAGCGTGCTAAATTGGGGGAGAATCCTGACGAATAAGGGTCGATTGTGTGAGCGGAGCGAACCACAATCTGACCCGTTTGTTGGACGGGCCCGATCCTGATAAGTACTCCTGAAAAGATCTCTGCGGATGTCACGGTGTGTCGTGCCCGCGAGTTGCTGGTGGGCACTCAAGTCGGCTGATCGACCCCGGCAGTAAGTGGCGCTTGCACCGGCAGTGGTTTGGGCGCAGTGCGATGGGCGATGTGCTGGGCGAGGATCTGGCGGTGGCGCACAGCGACACGCTGTCTCGCTGCCTGGACAAGCACGGGCGACCCGAGGTGCGATCCATGCAGACGGCCAAGCAGGAAGTCCAGGAGCTTCTCCCGAACCTTCCGGACGACAGCAGCTATGAGGATATTCAGTATCACCTCTACGTCCTGGAGATGGTCAGGCGCGGAGAGGCCTGTGCCGAGACAGAGCGCCAGCGCGAGCGCACACGAGCCTTGCGTGGCGACGTGCGTGCCGATGATGCCTATCTTGGTGGGGAGTGCAGCGGGGGCAGCGCCGGTTGGGCTCGGAGTGCCGAATTCGAGGATAGACAAGTTCCGCCGATAGTTCCGCTTGGCTTCCTGGAGCACGTCGTACACGTGCTTCATGGGATAGACAGTGTTGGGATCAGACGCAGGGCTCGTCGCGTGCGGCTTGGCGACGGTAATCCTTGCGCCAGAGTGGCAGCATTGTGCGCGCGCCGCGTCCGGTCGGTCAGTCCTCCAGCGCGGCCAGGATGGCCTTGAGCCACGGGCCGAGGTCGCCCGGGTGGCGTGCGGAAATTAGGTTGCGGTCGACCACAGTCGGTTCATCACTCCAGTCGCAGCCCGCGTTGATCATGTCGTCCCTGATCGCGGCCACGCTGGTGGCGCAACGACCCGCGATGATGCCGGCGGAGATCGGGACCCAGCCTGCGTGGCAGATGAAGGCGATCGGCTTGCCCGCAGTGTCCATCTCGCGTACCAGGGCCAACACGGCCTCGGACTGGCGCAGCTTGTCGGGCGCGAAGCCGCCGGGAATCACCAGCAGGTTGATCTGGTCCGCACTCACCTCGTTCACGGTCGTGTCGACCTTGACGGGGCCATGGCCCTTCTTGCCCGTGACCGGCTCTTCCTGCAGGCCGGCCAGCGTAGTCTTTACCTCCGCCTCCTGGAGCCGCCAAAGCGGGTAGAGCAATTCGGCATCCTCGAAGAAGTCGGCTGCGAGTATCAGGACGTGCTTGTCGGATATCGCCATGACGATGCCTCTCGTATCCACTGGGCTCGTTTCCGCCGTTCCGTGGCGTCGACGAGGGAGACCACCTTGGGGACGGTCGCCTCCCACGTGCAGAAATCACATGTGAGAATCGCCTCTCACTGGTGCTCTTCCGATTCCTCGGCGCCTTCTTTGGGTTCTTCGCCCGCTTGCACGCCCGGCTGCGCTTCCTGTTGACGGTCAACCGGTTCGCCCGTCTTGCGGCGTTCCGCTTTTTCCTCGCTATCCTCGGCAGCCTCTTCTCCAGCTTGCACACCAGGCTCCGCTTCAATCCCGGCAGCGCCCTCATCAGTGTCATCCTGGGCACTCCCGGCATGCACGACCCCACCAAGCGCAAAGATCAGTGCGATAAGAGCGGTGAGAGTGAGTTGTCCTATCCGTTGCATAACGACCTTACCCTTACAGATTTCGAAGTTACCCCGGGTGAGAAACACCGGTTCATCGAGCATGCAGTTCTGACTTGCTGCTCACTGGGACATACGCACACCGGGGGGACCGGGTTCCGAGCGAAGCGCTTCCCGGTTACCAGCGGCAGCTTCCCGGCAGGTTCCATCGACCTGTGCCGAGCCGGGGCACACCCAGCGGAGCAAGCGCTGTTCTTCGGGATTTGCTACTCCGCGCTCGGCGCGAATAATTCGTTGTCGTTGCCCAGGGGGACAATGTCCTCGCACTGGTCCGTCGTTAGTTCCGTGTTCTCGGGCGAAGTTTCGGCGCGAATCAGGTTGCCGGGCTCCTCGACATGCTCTCCGCTGCCCATCAATATGTGCACCAGTTCGTGGGCGAGGGCGATGCCCGGGTCGCGCGTCGCTTCCGTGAACCAGACCGTATCGCGCAACGCCGCTCTTGTCGTGATCGCAATCGTTCATGGCAAGCGCTTGTTGGAGAATATTTCGCGCACTGACTGAAGTTTTTGACGAGCGAGGCCTGCTCCATAACCGCACACTCCATCTCTACCAACGCGAGCTGGAGGGCGGCGCTCGATAGTCCCTACCTCGCGTAAAGGGCCCACTTCGTGCCCAAGGCGGACCTGCCGTACTACGGCGGACGGTACCTGTGGAATCGCATCTATCGCCTGTTCTAAAAAGGGGACAGATTAATTTTCGTGAAAATAAATCTGTCCCCTTTCTTTCTGAATCAGTGAGAGCGGCGCCTTTGTCCCTTGGCCGGAGCGTTTTTTGTTATGTCTTCGGCGGTTTGTTGCCGCTGCGTGTGCCTATACACCTCGCTTGGTTGTGCGCCTTTGGAGCGGTTTGTTTAACGGTGCATTACGCTGTCGCTAATGGCACCCTACGCCCTCCGCTCGGCCGCGGTGCCATGGCATGGCTGCGCGGCCCGTAGGGAGGATTAGCGCAGCGTAATCCGCCGTTAAACAGCCTGCGCCGGAGGCGCACGATTCACCAGCGTGTGGCAGTAAGAGCAAGTCCGCGCGTGAAACAAACCATTCTCTTCGCCGCCACGCCAACCGCGGCTATGCACTCACCAGTTCCCGTGAAACCCTGATCCGCCGCTTCCTCGCGGGCGGCTGGACCGTGGTGTTGGCCACGGCCGACGATAACGAGAGCCGGCACCTGACGACACTGGGGGCCCATCTGGCGCCGGTCGTGCTCGATCGTGGCGGGGCCTGGCCTTGGGTTCGGATATCCACGCCTTCCGGCGCATGTGCGCCGTGTTCCGCACCTGGCGGCCGGCGCTGGTGCGTCAGTTCCATGCGAAACCGGTGATGACCGGGACGCGGGCGGCACGGCGGATTACGCGGACGGCGTTACTGTGTTCGCACTCGCGCATCACGCCCGTCAGCCGAATTACTGGCAGTCGCGTGTGCAAGATCGCTAACCACGCGCTGGACAGCGACCGGCCAACCCGCTGCGCGGCTTGCCCGGCGCCTCAGCCCAGCGTTAGCGGCCAGATTGGCGTGGCGGTAAACTGTGAGGAGCGGACGTAACGGAGGCGCAGCAATGGCACGTCCGGAGTCGGAGATATACGAGCAAAGTCAACAGCTTAGTTGGCCAGAGAAGGAGGAGTTGCATCGAACGCTGGTCGCCGAATTGGACGGTCCAGCGGATCCGGATGTCGAGAAGGCGTGGCTGGAGGAGTCGCAGCGGCGGTACCGGGAGCTTGAGGAGGGAAAGGTAGAAGCCGTGCCGGGAGAGGTGGTCTTTGAACGGTTGCGTGCTCGCCTGAGGCAATGAAGTATGAGTTCCACCCGGAAGCCGAGCAGGAGCGTTTGGCTACTGTGCCGTCTGCTGACTTCTGTCCCATCAAATTCAGCGTTACCGCAGAAGACGCTGCCCCAGTCACGTTAGGGTCCGGTGGCACTTCCACCGCTTTCGCGCTGGCCCTCTATCCGGCTCCCCTAGCGACCACAGCCCGCTTAAGATTTCATCACCCTGCTGAGGCGAGGCGTTCGGCGACAAAAAAAGACGCAGGATGAGCGGCCTCGCCGAGCGGCGCCCGAGTGGTGGGAAGGAAGCCTAGGCAGCGTGCTGCGGGCGATGGTGCAGCACTAGAAGCTGATCCGGCTTGAGCGCCAGTTCTGCGTAAGTTCTTCCCTCGTCGTCGGAGAATTCGACCTCGTATGCGCCCGAGAGGATCTCCACCACGGTGCCCACCTGCCCGCGCACAAGGCCGTGCTCCGGGATATCGGAGAGAAGGGCTACCACGTCCAATAGGCGGGGTTCGCGCTGCATGGCATCCTCTACTTCACGTAGCAAGTAGTGAGGCGAGGCACAGATTCACTGTGCCGTATTATCCAGGTACTTCGCAAGGTCGCCGTCCCCTGCAAGGTCGCCGTCGCCTTCGGCCCTGTGACAGCTAAATCAATAACATAGCGAGAGCCGAAGTGGTCATTCTGGGCTGGTTCGGCGTCCGCGGTCGCTGCGGCTTTGATGAGCGCTGCCCGGAGCTCGTCGGCGTGCTGTGCGGTAAAGCCGAGGACTGTGGCGAAAACTCGCGCCTTATGCTTTACCCTCGGATGGGCAGGGTCCAAGCAGTACCCAGCGAGCTTCTCCCGCTCGACTATTGCGTTGTCCCCTCCCGGTAGCTTCATGACCGGAAGGGTAGCATAGGGTCCCAGGTCGGCCACGGCCGGTGAGCTTTGTCGCTGAGGGAGTGGAAAGAGAGCAGCCATTGGCAACGCGCCGAGCAATGGCCGGTGCCGGCCCCCCTTGCGCTGATCCGGACTACGGTTCAACCGGCCGGGTGAGGTCGTTCAGCGGAACGAACGCAGCCATTATCAGCAGAAAGGGGACCAGCAGAAAGAGCAGAAAGGGGACAAGCAGAAAGGGGACCCAGAAAGGGGACAGATTTATTTTCGAATTGACCAGGGAGGGTCGACATGCCAAGGAGGGCGAGGGTCGTGTTGGCGCATGTGGCGCACCATGTGGTGCAGCGAGGGCACAACCGCCAAGTGGTGTTTGCTGGTGAGGACGATTACCGGCGGTATCTGGAGGATATCCAGGAGTTCAGTAGTGCGTTTGATGTGCGGGTCTATGCGTATTGCCTGATGACGAACCATGTCCACCTCCTGCTTGGCCCCGGGGATGACGTGGCGAGTATGGGGCGATTGATGAAGGCGGTGGCCGCACGAGCGACGCGCGACCGGAATCGACTGGAACGTCGTACCGGCACGCTGTGGGAGGGGCGCTACAAGTCGAGCCCTGTGCAGTCCGACAGCCACCTGCTCGCCTGCTGTCGCTACATCGAACTAAACCCGGTGCGAGCGCGCATGGTGCCGGATCCTGGCGACTACCCGTGGTCGAGCTACCGTCAGCGGCTGGGCCGTGAGTCCGGCACCTGGATTGATCTGGACCCCTGCTATGTGGAGTTGGGGGCGAATGATGCAGAACGCCGCGAGCGGTATCGCAGCTTCGTCGAACAGGGCGTTCCCGAGAAGGAGTTGGCACTTCTACGCGATGCACTCCAGCGCGGCCAACTAACCGGCGACCGACGTTTTGTGGACGAGGTCGAGAACATCCTGGGCCGACGCATAGAGTCGCGGGGCCGCGGGCGCCCCGCGGCCAGGACAGATCGTGGAAAATAAATCTGTCCCCTTTTGTTCCTTTTGTTAAGTGCTTCTGAGCAATCGAGTGCGCGCGAATGCAGCCATGGTCATACCCAAAGCCACGCCAAGGGCATTGGCGGCCATATCCAGCCATTCGAACTGACGCCATGGCAAAAAGTATTGAACGACTTCGATCGCGACCCCCAAACCGACCATCGCAACCGCCGCTATAGCCGCCAGGGGCAGGGACGAGAAGGCAAGCATCGCCAGCAGACCCAGCAAGGCATAGGCTGCAATATGCTGAAGCTTATCGCCTGGAACGAGGGCCTCATCGGGAATGCTCAAGGGAATTAGAGAACCTATTACGATAAAGGTCATAGCCAGAAGCCATAGCCAGCGGTAGGTGCGCGGATTCGAATACAAAGCGATCATGCTAAATCCTGTAGCCGTTAATAGCGCGCGCTTGCTCGCGCCGGAGACATTTCTCTGCGTAGCCAATGCGCCGGTGCCAGCGCAAGTGTTGATCCTCTCGCTGTCAGTGACGCCGGCTTTTGTCGATATTGATGCAATAGCGGGGCGTATATGAAATACAAACCGCCTTTTTCTTCGGCGGCAGTCGCTCCTTGCTTCCCGTGGACACCGACTCTGGGCAGTCGTTCAGACTTGCCAAAGGCCTCTGAATGGCATCCCGACGCCCGAATCCACCCCGACTGCGGGCTCGCGGGTCCGTTTTTTCCCGTGATCCTGCCCCTCTGTCCAGCCGCCACCGTTGCCCCGCTGCTGGTCTCGCAGCCTCGGGTGTCATGGGACCGAAAAAGGGGACAGATTTATTTTCGGTTTGACCAGAGAGGCTCGAGATGCCAAGGAGGGCGAGGGTCGTGTTGGCGCATGTGGCGCACCATGTGGTGCAGCGAGGGCGCAACCGCCAACTGGTATTTGCCGGTGGGGACGATTACCGCCGGGGAAGCCCAGCAGTGCAGTGCCGGATATCGCCTGGCGGCGATTCCGGGACGACTGGGCATGGATTCGCTCCGCGGAACTCAATGACTGCGATTGAACGCGCCGGCTTTTGTGTACACAATTTTTGTACATGTAGAGGCGGAGTGTACTCATGGACGAGGTCAGTGTGCGCGAGGCGCGAGAGCGGATCTCCCAGCTTCTGGAACCGGTGCAGGCGGGCGAGGAGGTGTTGATCCTGCGCCGGGGCAGACCGGCAGCGCGGCTAGTGGGCCCGCCCTCCGGTGAGGTGGCATTCCGGTCGCGGGCGTCGCTGCGCGACGGACTGCCGCCCATGCGGGAATCGGCCGGAACGGCGATCCGACAGCTTCGGGAAGCCGAGGGCTTTTGATGCTCTATGCCGATACCAACGCGCTTTTGCCGTATTACCGGACGGAGCCGGCCAGTGCGGCGATCGAGTCGCTGCTGCTGGCCCAGACGCGGCCAGTGCTGATCAGTGACCTGACGCGGGTGGAATTTGCCTCCGCGCTGGCGCGCTGGGTACGCATGGCGGAGTTGACGGAATCACAGGCCAACCGGGTGGAATCCACCTTTTACGAAGACGTCTCCGAGGGGCGATTCCAGGCGGTGGCCATGACGCGCGCGCAATATGAACGGGCGACGCACTGGTTGCTTATGCGGCGCACCGGCCTGCGGACACTGGATGCCCTGCATCTGGCGTGTGCCGAGGCGAACGCGGCCCGTTTGTTGACCCTGGACGATACCCTGTTCGACGCGGCCGCGTTCCTGGGCGTGGCGACGCATGCCTTGGATTCGTGAGGGCGTGAAGCATCCGCTGTCGACGACATCACTGAGCGCTCCGGGCTGTTTCAGGAGCGGTCGAATCAGGTGCTGCCAGGCTCGATTGCGGCCCTTTCCGGTGACTTGCCCGGCCGCGGTCAGATTCGTTTCCTGCCACTCGTTATGTTCGATCCATCGGCCGCCGCGTACGCGCCCAACAGCCTCAATTGGGAGCTGAGCTGCGTGGATCCTGCGCTGCAAACGTACGACAGCGTGCTGGAGCAGCGCTACACGGACTGTGCGGAGGCCATCACCGTACTCACACTGGAGGATATCGCTGCGGGCCTGGATTGGTTCGCCACGGATTGGTCAGCCGAGGCCGCCAGCCACGCTGCACTGATGTTCTGTCAACGCGCACCGTTTCTGCATCCAATTCGAAAGGCCAACGAGGAAATGGGCGACCTGGTCATCGACGAGCTCGGCGGCGCGCTCTGAGCGGCTATACGCTCGACTCGACGGCGCCGCCGATGCGTTCCCGGTCCGACGGCGGGTCGATCTGGAGCGCCTCCTGGAGTGACGGTCGTGACCCCGCAGTGCCGCCGGGGTGCTCCAGGATCTCGAAAATCCCCGCCGACCGGTCCGTGGGGCCGGTCGGCGGGTGGGCGTGCGTCTCCAGAATCCATTCCACCCGGTAGCCGCGCTCGCGCACGAAGGCAAGCAGCTTGTCCGTCGTTTCTGTCCACGTGCGGGGCGCCAGACACCAGCCTCTACGCAGGGACGATGCGCTGATGCCCCGGTTCACCAATTGGGGTTGGGGCGAGCCGGCGGTAATTGGCGACCAGCCGGAGGCCCTGTCTGATGACGCGTGGCTGATCAACCTGCGGGCGGAGGGGCTAGCGCCGTGGAGGGGATTTGGGCGGGTTTTTGACGTGGCCGTGCAGGAGCCCGATATACTGAGGCAGACACGATCACATTTCCGGCTTTGCTAACGGGCCGGTGCAACGCCAGAAAAGCACGATGTGGGCTGAAATAATAGGGATTCCAGATGACTGCACCCTCCTCACCACACCTCCGCCCCCAAGAGGTCCAGGCAAGGAATGGCCGACGCTACATTCTGAGGACCATCAAGGCGAGTGACGCCCCCTCTCTGATCCGCGGCTACGAGGCGCTGTCACCGCAGGACCGCTGGTTCCGGATGCTACACGCCATGCCCGAAATGAGCGAAGCGTCGGCGCTGGCGTTCTGCACCCCGGATTTGGAAAGCGACTTCTGTCTGGTGCTGGAGGGGCAGGACGAGCTGACTAGTGAGATCCTCGGCGGCGCGCGCATTACCGGTGACGCCAGCGGCAAGAATTGCGAATTCTCCGTTTCACTGCGCCCCGAGGTCCGCCGCCTTGGGCTTGCTCAGGCGGCCCTGCGCATGGCCCTGCAGGCCGCAGCCGATGCCGGTTATGAACGGGTTTACGGTGCCATTGCCCGGGACAACCGGGCCATGATCAATTTGGCGGTGCTGCTGGGATTCAATATTCGGAACAATCCGGATGACCCCACTTTGGTCATCGCCGAGAGGTCTCTTTCGACGCCGGTCGATTAAGTCTATCCATGGATCCAAACACACACCGGGAATTGCGGCCCAATCTACCGCCGTCCAACAAACAAAGTCGGGCGCAGCCACGACAACAATAAGGATAGGTCGCAACAAATCGATCAAGTTCGCTCCGGCCCTGCGATCGGGCCTGCGCCGGGCGGACTTGCTGCTGCGCTCCAAGGCCGCCGCTCAGCTTTGCGATGGGCAGCGGTCATTCGCGACGGCATGGAGCGATGGTCGGTGCCGGCGACACGTTGCGCTGATTTCGCGTACGGATCAACCGGCCGGGTGGAGTCATTCAGCGGAGCGAAAGCAGCCATGGTCCGGTGAACTGCGGGGAATCGCTACTTGATAATGGGTGGGTCGACAGTATGGGGCGCCTAAGGTGCTCGAGAAGACGTGTGCCAACGCGTTGCGCGTGCCGTTTGTCGATGCGGCGGTTCCGCGCATGAGTCACGACCAGAACTTCATGAACCTGAACCTCGACTACCCGCGGCAGGCGCTGGCGTTGTTCGCCGCCGGCGAGGCCGCCGCCATTGATGCCAGCGCTCGGATCACACCGCTGCGCCAGGAGCAGCTCCAGGAGCGCCTGGGCGAGCGCTCCCGCGAACGCGACGTGCCGCTGCGGGTGGAGCGGCCGGACGGGCGTCGGGAGGCGCTATTGTTCGTGCTCGAAGAGGAGAGTGCCGCGCGGCGGTTCGACATCCACAGCCTGGCGCATTACCGCCTGGATTTGGCGCAACTGTCCGAGACCACGCGCGTTGTGCCGGTGGTCATCTTCCTGGACGCGGGCCATGGCGGCAGCATCTGACGTTGCACCTCGCCTGGTGGTGCGCCTCCGGCGCGGGACCTCGCCTGGTGGTGCGCCTCCGGCGCGGGTGTGTTTGACGGTGCATTACGCTTGCGCTAATGACACCCTGCGATCAGCGCCGGTGGAACCTCCCTGGGCTGGGCATCGACAACCCCTTCCTCCGACCCCCTCATAAGAAAGCTCTCGACACACACAGAGCGCTGTACAAGGGTGAATCGGCTAGGTCCTGCATTGTGAGAGTTCTCGGTAGCAGGGCGCGGGGTGTGTCGGGTGTCCTCGCCGAGCTCCAGCCTCATCGAACGCCAAGGGTAACGGCATTGAGCCCTGTACGTACCTGCTTGATGCGTAACGAACCTGTCTGCAGCCGAGAGCGATGGGGACGTCATCAATCTGCTGCCATGGATCGGGGGTCCACAGCCCCTCGGCTGAGTGCGATTGGTGGAGCGGTTACGGTGCTTCGGCAGACCGCGTGAATCTGGTTTTGCTCCCGCACTCAGGGAAGGGCACCGCTGAAGCTGTGACCCCCGAGGAATGCGCTCCAATTACCGAATGGATCCGTGAATCGATGCCCTCGGCGCGTCGAGAACATGGGCTGATGGCGGTGGAGCGCGCGGCTGCGCTCCGGCCACCTGAACCGCGTTGGCGCAACCCGCCATCGCCGTGGTGAGTGGCTGCCGGGGGCCCGGGAGCTTGGCGATGGCAGTTTGATGTTCATCACGGATTCCGGCGCGCTCAAAGGACAAGATGAACGAACTGGCGCCCTCGAGGCGGTGATGCACGCGCCGGCGGGGAGTGCCCACGGCGCCCTGCTTGAGTCTGCAGGGATGACCGATTGTGTTGAGGCGACTGAAATACGCGTTCCGTGTAGGCCGCAGCTGGCGAGCAACGGCCGTCCTTTTCCGTGTCGGGTTGGTTGCTTCACTGCTTGGCAGCAGTCCCGTGGCCGCGCACTGGTTGCCCATGAACGATGTCGGGCTGCGCCATGATGTGCAGCTCCTGGTAGATGGCGGCGTGGTCAAAGGACCGCTCGGGACGTGGCCGCTGCCGCGGTATGCATTGGCCCGGATTGCAGACCGGGCCGTCCCGCCTGCGGTGCTGAGTGCGCAAGAGGCGGATGCCTGGCGGCGGCTGTACCAGGCGTTGCATGCAACTCAGGGTTGGAGCGGGAACATTGCCGCCAGCGCGGCTGCTGGGAAGGCCGAGCCGCCGGCCCAGCTTGCCTGGTTCGACCGGGCCAATCCCCAGGGGAGCCAGGTGGATCTCGCCGCTGGATACAGCGGGGATCGTTTCGCGTTCCGCGCGAGCGGCCAGTGGGTGGAAGAGCCGGTAGATGGCGAGACCTTGCGCGCCGATGGGTCCTTTGCCGCTGTTCGGCTTGGCAACTGGCTTGCTTCGGCGGGTCTCATGACCCGATGGTGGGGGCCGGGCTGGTCCGGCAGCCCGATCATGGGCAACGCTGCGCGGCCGGTGCCGGGCGTGGCTGTTCAGCGGGCCGACCCGCGACCCTTCGATGTGCCGATCCTGAAGTGGCTGGGCCCCTGGACATTCCAGGCCATTGCCGGGCAACTGGAGAGTGAGCGCATGCGCCCGCGCGCGAACCTGATCGCAGCGCGCGCAGTGATTCAGCCGATTCCTCGGCTTGAAATCGGTGCGAGCCGGGCCGCGCTTTGGGGCGGACCGGGTTCGCCGCGCACGCCGACCACTTTCTGGGATGTCCTCACCGGGAATACGAACGAACCGGATCGTGATGTCTCCGCGAACCAGCTGGCCGGTTTCGACGCGCGCCTGTCCTTCCCGGGGCATTCCATTCCTTGGGCGGCCTACGCGCACATGATTGGCGAGGACGAGGCGGGGATGCTGCCCTCGAACTACTTCGGGCTGCTTGGGCTTGAAAGCTGGGGGCGCAGCGCCTCGGGCGGGGGATACCGCGCGTTCGTCGAGTATTCCGAGACCACGTCGCGCTTCTACGAGAACAGGGCCCGGCTGAACGTGGTATACGAAAGCAACTCCTACCGCACGGGGTATCGCTACAAGGATCGCCCGATCGGTCATCCCACCGATGGCGACAGCCGACTGCTCACCCTCGGCTGGATGTTCACCTCCCCGGCGCAGCGTCGCTGGACCGCCCTGCTGCGCCTGGGTGATCTCAACCGCTCCGATAATCCGGATTTCCGTGCGCCCTGGGGCGGCAACCGGATTGCCAACCGCCGGACTTACCTCGTGGACGTCGAGGCCGAGCGTGGTCGTCCGCTTTGGGGTGGCGAGGCCACGGTCTCCGCCGGGGTCGCCTGGCTGGACAAGAACGGTCGATCAGGGAATGACATCGAGCCAAGGGTGCTGCTCGGCTACCGCCGCGGCATCGGTGGCGGGGAACACTCGCCGTACCCCGAAGAAAACCGCCCCCGGCCTTGAGTGTGACGGGCGCGTTGTCTCGGGTGGAGCCACATCGGTGACAGGGGCTTTCATGCGCGTGAGTAAGCACTGGAGGCGAATGCGGCAACAGGCGTCAGAAGCGCCAGCGGATATAGGACAGCCACTTGTCCTCGCCGCGGTGCTTACCCCTGTACTCGCCTATGCCCGAGATTTCCGGGAACGGGTTGTCCAGTTGCCGGTAGACCAGGTGCCAGTCAAGGCCGTCCGTAAGGGCATAGCCAAGATCGACAATCAGGCTTCTCTCGACCGTGTCCATCGACGGGTGGGACGGGTCGAGTTCCGCGACCATGCCGAAGACCTGACTGTCCGCACGGTCCAATTGCTCATGGGTTACTCGAAGGCTCCAGTTGTAGCGCCGGCTGATAACGCTCCCGTAGTAGCCGTTGCGGTAGATGTTGTATGCGTCCTCAAGGTCCGCCTCGCCCTGCTCGCCATCGCTGGTCAACCCGGTGCGAAAGCGTCTTGCCTGGACGTCCAGCGTAATAGAAGTGAGTGGTGTCCAGCGCGGTGTTGGCAGCGTTAGCCGCGCGCCCGCCCCAAATCGATAGTCATTGTGCTTACCCCGTTGCAAAGAGCCCGTGGCGGAGCCAATTTTGTCCACATGGGCCGAGACGTGGGTTTTCAGCTGAACACTCTCTGCCCATCGGTGATCCGACATCAGGCGCAACGCGCCGCCCGGGGAGGCGTTGGTCTTGATCTGCGGGTCAGTTTCGATTCCGTAGTAGTTGTAGCTGCGGTCAGGGTGATCCTGCCCCATGAAATAAAAGGCATCGGATTGAAAGCCACCGAAACGCCCGGATAAGCGGATGCCGGTAAACAAGCCATTGGACAGGAACTGCGAGTGCGGTGCGTCGATGCGGCTCCAGTAGGGTAGCTCGTCAGGGTGAAAGCCTACGAGTGTGAACTGACGCCCGATCTGCGAGCGCCATTGACCGGGAACCGCACCCGAGGGGATGTCCACGGCAAAGTAGGCTTCGCGAAGCTGGCTGTTCCCATAGTAGACGGTGTCTACGCCGAGGTTGCGGTACCAGTCGTGCCGTGCCCGGTTGTCGTCGTCCCGGTAAATCTCGGTATTCGCGAAATTGTACTCCCCAAGAAATTGCCAACGCGGCGAGATGTCTACCTCGACACCCAGGACCGCCCGCATGACTTGGACTTGCTGCTCTCGGCCCAATGTGTCTGGAAGGAGCGCGTAGTCATAGTAGGTCCCCATGATCACGTCGCCCCGCGCTCGCACGTTGTCGAGTGTCAGGGCGTCGAGCGTGGCGGACCAGAGCAGCGCAAGCAGCAAAGCGATGTAACCGAGCCTTGCGGGCCAAAAACCCCTGCGCTGCGGGGAGCACAAGCCGACAGATCGACGTTGGCGCATTTCGTCTAACTCCTTAACGAGCGCGTGGACCATCCGGTGTCACCTAGTTGCTCGACTGCAAGGTGCGTGCCGCGCTGCAAGTTATCCGTTTGTTCTGCCTGATATCGGCTGCGTGGCGCGCCACGCTTCTTGCCGTCAATGCGTGCGCCAAGGCGCGTTGCAGAGCCATTCAACCCGCCCAAGCGGGTCCCGGAAGGCTGTCAGTGGGGCTGGTGCATGGGAGCCGCCTTCAGCACCCCGTCCGTCGGTACACGAAAAGCCGGTGTAAAGCGCACCGACGCCACC
Source organism: Aquisalimonas sp. (assembly GCF_007120195.1). Lineage (GTDB taxonomy): Bacteria > Pseudomonadota > Gammaproteobacteria > Nitrococcales > Aquisalimonadaceae > Aquisalimonas. Next base: position 1,997 of record NZ_SKOG01000057.1, on the reverse strand, counting down.
CAAGGCGTCGGCACCGCCTCCTGCGGGTCGCTTCGTGACCATCCAAAGGACTGCGTCAGCGACCGGATTTCCAGCTGCGGGGCACGCGACCGCACCACCGCATACCGTGGCGGCGGCGCTGGTTACGCGCGAGCAATGCCGGGTTGTTGCGGTCCACCAGGGGCGATCGCGACGGCGGGCAGTAAGACTCGAAAGTGGGATCCAATCGGCAGTATGTGGCGGCACCTGAATCCAGACTTGGAGGCGCTAAACCGGTGTCGGCTCGCTTGACAGGGCTGGCCCGCAAGACGATTCAGGGACCAAATACGGCGGAGAACCATGAGCAGCTGGCCCAGATATTCCCCGGATGAAATTCAAGCCGTCCAGCAAGTGCTGGCAGCCGGACGCGTGAACTACTGGAACGGCGAAGAGGGGCGCGCCTTCGAACGTGAGTTCGCCGCGTTTCACCACGCCCCTTATGGGGTGGCGGTGGCGAATGGGACGGTGGCGCTGGAGCTTGCGCTGCATGCCTTGGGCGTTGGTCCTGGTGATGACGTGGTGGTGCCTTCGCGGACATTTCTCGCCTCGGCGTCGAGTATTATCGTGCGAGGGGCACGACCGGTTTTTGCCGATGTGGATCCGGACACCGGGACGATCACAGCGCAGACGGCGCGTGAGGCGCTCACGCCGCACACGCGCGCCATTGTGGCCGTGCATATGGCGGGATGGCCGTGCGACATGGATGCGCTGCGCGCGCTCGCCGATGAGAAGGGGCTTGTACTCATCGAGGACTGCGCGCAGGCGCATGGTGCTACGTGGCGGGGCCGCCCGGTTGGCAGTCAGGGGGATGCAGCGGCGTTCTCGTTTTGTACGGATAAGATCATGAGCACCGGCGGCGAAGGGGGTATGGTGCTATTCCACGCCAAGGCCGCCTGGCGCCGGGCGTGGAGCTATAAGGATCACGGCAAGAGCTGGGATGCCGTCCATAACCTGGAGCACCGGCCAGGGTTTCGCTGGTTGCACGAGTCGATTGGCACCAACTGGCGATTGACGGAGATGCAGGCCGCCATCGGCCGGGTGCAGTTGGGCGAGCTGCCCGAGTGGCTGGCGCGGCGTCGGGAGAATGCGCAAATCCTGGCGGAACGGTTGTCCTGGTTACCCGGCCTGCGTGTTCCGTTACCGCCCGAGGAGGCGGGCCACGCTTACTACAAGTTCTATGCCTACGTGTGCCCCGAGCGGCTGCGCCCGGGTTGGGACCGCAATAGGATTGTCCAGGCCATCCAGGCCCGGGGTGGGACGTGCCTGCATGGCGGTTGCAGCGAGGTGTACCTGGAGAGGGCCTTTGATGGCACCGGCTATCGCCCGAAAAAGCGCCTGCCAGTGGCCCGGGACCTGGGGGAGACCAGTCTGATGTTCCTCGTCGATCACACCCACTCAGCGGCGCAGATGCACCAACTCGCCGACGCCGTCGAGGCGGTGATGCACGAGGCCGTAGCCGGTGTGCCCGATGCCTTGCGCTCGGCGATAAACGGCTGAGTGCTGGTGCTGAACGGGCTGGAACCCCCGTGCCATCCATAGCCCCTTGCCTCTGATCCATCATATGATAGGCCTCGACGCGCTGGAGCGATGATCGCAACGCGGCGCTGCGCGGCCGGGAGGCCTCCGCGGCAGAACGAGCAGGTGAGCGGGAGCCCACCACGGTCTTGAGAACGAGGCCTTGAGCAGGGCCGGGAAGGGGGTGGTTGGCAAGCAATGGAAGAGGAATTACGCCTTGGTGATTCCTACTGCACCCTTCGAAACGGCTCGGTGAACGGTGTGGGGGTGGAGTTACAGCACGGGCAACGGTACCGCGTGCGGCGCGTTTGCGGAGGGGGTTTGGTGGTGAAGGAGTCGCTGGCGGATGCCCGCCACCTGCGCAGCCTTGCGCCGTTGTGGCCGGATCTGGAGACCGCCGGCGAGCGCGGGTTGATTGCCGCGCCAGTGGACCTGGAGGAACAGTGGTGCAACGGCCGCCTCGT
>NZ_SKOG01000209.1 GCF_007120195.1 Aquisalimonas sp. | reverse complement strand
TCGGACCCGGTGCCATGGCATGGCTTGACACGGTACCCGTAGGGCGGGTTAGCGCAGCGTAACCCGCCGTCAATAACACAGCGCCGCAGGCGCACGACCTTAAGGAGTTCTCATAACCGCATGAATGATGGAATAAAAGTACGGGTGTTGTTCGTCTGTATGGGTAATATTTGTCGTTCGCCCAGTGCCGAAGCCGTGTTCCACAAGTTGCTCGCTGATCACGGGCTGGAGGGGCGGATCGAGGCGGATTCTGCGGGTACACATGCTTACCACATCGGCAAGCCGCCGGATCCGCGGTCACAGGCGGCGGGGCGTGAGCGAGGCGTGGAGATGGGGCATTTGCGGGCCCGCCAAGTGGAACGCTCCGATTTCGACTATTTCGACCACATTCTCGCCATGGACCAGTGGAACCTGGATATTCTCCTGGCGGAAGCCCCCGCGGGGCAGCGGGCCAAGGTCCGGCTATTGGTGGAGTTCGCGGAGAACCACACGGCAGATGAAGTGCCGGACCCGTATTACGGGGGAGACAGGGGGTTCGAGCACGTGCTGGACCTGATCGAAGACTCGGCCACTGGCCTGCTCAAGCACCTTCGCCAGGCCCATAGACTCTAGTGTCCTGGAAGGGTGCGCCAAGGGCGCACCTTGCAATCCGGCCACCCTTGAGCCATTCGCGGCGCCTTCAAGTGCGGCACTCCCTTTGCCAATCCCGGCGTACTACTGATCCATCAGTTCCGCTTGGATGTATCCGTATCGGGCGCAGTGTCTGCAGGTACCGACGACGCATCGACGTCTTCTGACTCGTGCTCCTCCGATTTGGCTGATTCCCCGCGATTGTCGTCCGTTTCCGGTTTGCTGGCCGTCTCCCCTTCGGCCTTGTGCCCAGGGTGCCGGGCTGTCTGTTCGGCGCCCTCGGCCGTTGGGGAAGGTGCATCCGGTTCCGGCGCCGCTGGTTCCGATGGCTCCGGGGCCGGGGGCATGGGCGGAGACTCTTGACTGGCGGCGTCGGTCACCGCCGGGCTGGCACCTGTGTCGTCGGCGGTGGTGTCGACCGGCGTTGGCGCCTCGGAGGGCGCACGGTCAGGTGGTGTCGCCGGCGATGTGGGCGCGGCTGTCTTCGCGACGTCCGACGGAGGCGTCGACACCTCGGCGTGGGTCGATGTCTGCTGGGTCGTGGGCTTCGCTGGAATGCGCGGGCGACCGTCGCGTTGCCGCGGGTCCCGCGCCTTCGACCCCGCCGGCTTGGTCTGCTTAGGCGGGGGAGACGATGCTGTTTCCTCGGTGTCTGGTTGCTCGCCCGCCTCGGTTTCGGGCTGCGCCGTGTCGTCGCCGGAGACCTGCCCGTCGGATTCCCCCGCCGTGGCCTGGCTGTCAGCGCTGCGGCCTCGCCGGCGGCTGCGGCCTCCGCGCCGTTTGCTGCGGGTTTGCTGACCCGCCTCATCCACCGTCTCGGATTCTGCGGTCTCGTCGCCCGCCGCGGTGTCCGCGGCTGCGCCACCCCCGGCGGTGGCGGCCGGCGTGCTCGCCTCTGATGCGTCGCCGGCGTGGGATTGCGTGGCGGAGGCATCAGCGGTGGCCCCCGTGGACCCCGCGTCCGCGGTATGCTGATTCGTCTCCTCGCTCTGCTGGCTCTCCTCGCCAGCCTGTTGGCCGCTGCCGCGCCGGCGCCGCCGCCCGCCACGGCGTCCACGGCGGCTACGGGTCGAGCGCGACGGCTGTTCCTCGGCCTGGGTGCTTTGCTCACCCTCTGGCTGGGCCTGACTGCCGCTGTCCTGGGCGGCCGATGGCTTTTCGCCAGGAGGTGGGCTGGCCTTGGGTTCCGCCTCCTTTGCCGGTGGCTTGGCGCTCGCGGCGGCCGCGTCCTCCCGACTGGCCTTGCTTTTGGCACCCGCTGCACTGCCGCCGCGGCGGCCTCGACCGCTACTCTGGCCGGAGCGCTTCGCGGCGGGCTGCCCGCCACTTTGCTGACTCTCCTCGCGAGTCCGCGGCTGGGCCCGTGCCGGTTCACTGGGCGGCGTTGCGCTCTGGGTTGCATCCGCCTCCCGTGGATGTGTTCCCTCCGTGCCGAAGACCGAACCCAGCCAGCGAAAGAAGCCTGTCAGGCTTGAGGGCCCGTCCCTGCTGCGCAGGCCCTCGTCTGTGCCCGCCTGGGGCGCCGGCTGGCTGGATTGCCCGGGTGCCGGCGGGGCAGCCGTCGGTGCGATGGCACGCACCGCAGGCTCCTCCGGGCGACGCTTTTCGCTTGCGGCGACGGGATAGGCGGCTTCCTCTTCCTTGGCCACGAGGCGGTAGCTCGAATCGTCGGCGGAACGGTCGTCCCCGCGAATCCGCTCCACGGAATAGTGCGGTGTCTCTAAGCTGCGGCTCGGCACCATGATGACCTGCACACCGTGGCGCGCTTCAATGAGGCCGATCATCTCGCGCTTCTCGTTCAGCAGGTAGGTGGCCACGGCCAGGGGGAGCTGTGCCAGGACCTTGGAGGTTTTCTCCTTCATGGCCTCTTCTTCAACGAGGCGCAGGATCGACAGTGCCAACGACTCGACACTGCGCACCGTCCCCTGCCCATTGCATCGCTGGCAGACTTCCTGACTGGTCTCGCCCAAGGACGTCCGCAGACGCTGCCGGGACATTTCCATCAGCCCGAATCGGGAGATGCGGCCCACTTGCACGCGCGCGCGGTCCATTTTCACCGATTCCCGGAGGCGCTGTTCCACATCGCGTTGATTGCGATTCGGGCCCATGTCGATGAAATCAATGACAATCAGCCCCCCGAGATCCCTGATGCGAAGCTGCCGGGCAATTTCATCGGCGGCTTCGAGGTTGGTGTTGAGCGCGGTCTCCTCAATGTCGCCGCCTTTAGTGGCGCGTGCCGAGTTGATGTCGATGGAGATCAACGCCTCGGTATGATCGATCACGATGGCGCCGCCCGAGGGGAGTTGCACCTGACGATCGAACGCCGATTCAATCTGACTCTCGATCTGATAGCGCGTGAACAGGGGGACGCTGTCGTCGTAGTGCTTGAGCCGCGTGCTGAAGTGCGGCATCACCTGCTTGACGAAATCCTGGGCGGTGGCATAGACGTCGGCATCGTCAATGAGGATTTCGCCGGTGTCGGCCCGCAGGTAATCGCGCAGGGCCCGGATGATGACGTTACTTTCCTGGTAGATCAGGAACGGGGCAGGACGTTGGTCCGCAGCGCCCTTAATCATTTCCCAAAGCTGCAGCAGATAGTTGAGATCCCACTGCAATTCTTCGATGTTGCGGCCGACACCGGCGGTGCGCACAATGAGCCCCATACCTTCGGGGGTGTCGAGCTGGCGCAGGGCATCGCGGATGTCGTCGCGGTCGTCGCCCTCGATGCGCCGGGATACGCCGCCGGCACGCGGGTTGTTCGGCATCAGGACGAGGTAGCGGCCCGCGAGGCTGACGTAGGTCGTCAGTGCGGCGCCCTTGGTGCCGCGCTCTTCTTTGTCCACCTGGACAACGACTTCCTGGCCTTCCTTGATAACGTCCTTGATGCTGACGCGACCGCCGTCGCCACCGGAGTCGTTGCCCTGGTAGTAGGCGCGCGCGATTTCCTTGAAGGGGAGAAAGCCGTGTCGATCCGAGCCATACTGGACGAACGCCGCCTCAAGGCTGGGCTCGACCCGCGTGATTTTTCCCTTGTAGATATTGGACTTCTTTTGCTCCCGTGCCGGGGTCTCGATATCCAGGTCGTAGAGCTTTTGACCATCCACCATGGCCACCCGCAGCTCTTCCGGCTGGGTGGCATTGATTAGCATTCTTTTCATACGTTGCGAATCTCCGGCGCTCAACCATGCCTCCGGCCTGGTGGACGCTTCCGGTCACGATGCGACGGTGCGCGGCACCTCGGAGGTGCGCGCACGAACGAGTCGGCTTGAACAGGAACAGCGCGGCGAGGCGCAAGACGACCAAGTTCTGCGTCATCAGTCGGAGCGAAGCCATGGGAGCGGTTCTCTGTGGGTCGCCCCGCTAGACGGGACCACCATGAAACCAGCATTAAAAACATCCGCCGAGCGGATGATGCGTCACCTACACGGGCTGTCGACCCCTGGAGCCAGCAGTCAGACTGCTCCCAAAGGTGCAGCAAATATAGCAGTGTCAACCAGCTGCATCAAACGGGGCTTTGAGCTGATATCATTCCTGCAGGCATGAACCCAGTAACCACAACGCAGCATCGCAACGGGGTTCGCCATGTGGCCGTCGATGCGCGCTCCGAAGGGCAGCGGATCGACAACTTCCTCGCCCGGGAGCTCAAAGGGGTTCCGCGATCCCGGCTGCAGCGGCTGGTGCGCAAGGGGGAAGTCCGGGTCAATGGCGGGCGTGTCCGCTCGAGCACACGACTGAGTGTGGGAGATCGCGTGCGCATCCCTCCGGTGTCGACCGATGCGACAGCCGTGGCCGATGGCCAGCATCCGCCCAGGGACGTTGTCAAGCAGGTGGCGGAGTCGATCCTGCACGAGGATGGGCGTTTGCTGGTGCTGAACAAGCCATCTGGCCTGGCGGTCCATGGCGGTAGCGGAATCCGCTGGGGCATCATCGAGGCGCTGCGCGCCATGCGCCCCGACGCGGCGTTCCTGGATCTGGTGCACCGGCTCGATCGGGAAACCAGCGGCTGCCTGCTGGTGGCAAAGCGGCGCAGCGAACTCCGGAAGCTGCATGCGGTCATTCGAGACGGTCGCCTTGAAAAGCACTACCTTGCACTGGTCAAGGGTCGGTTGCCCAAGCATCCGCTGCCGATCGAGGCGCGGCTGGATCGCAATGCCCGTTACCAGGGGGAGCGCACCGTCCAGGTGAGTTCCGCCGGCCAAAGCGCGCGTAGCGTTTTCCGCCGGTCCGAGGTGTACCGACAGGCCACGCTGGCGCAGGTCTGGATCGGCACCGGGCGCACGCATCAGATTCGCGTGCACGCCGCCCACGCGGGGCACCCGGTGGCCGGGGATGAGCGTTACGGTGATACCCAATGGAATGCGGAACTCCGCCGCGGCGGATTGAAGCGGCTCTTTTTACATGCGCACGGGTTGCAGTGGGACGATCCGGATACCGGGCAGCGGCACCTGTACCACGCCGAGTTGCCGGACGATCTCCACCGCGTGCTCGGGTCGCTGGATCACGTGGCCCGATAATCACGGGAGTAACGGTTGATGCAAGATGATCGCTGGGAGCGTGAAGCGCTCCGGGAGCTGGCCCTGGAGGGCATTCGTGAGCGGCGGCGGGGTCGCCGCTGGGGGATATTCTTTAAGGCCTTGTTTTTTGGGTATCTGGTGCTCGTGCTGGCGCTCGCCCTTGGTTGGCTGCCAGGCACCACGGAGACGACCGCTAGGCCGCACGCCGCGATGGTGGAGGTCGATGGTGTCATCTTGCCGGGGGGCGAGAACGATGCCGAGACGATTAATCGCGCCCTACGGCGCGCGTTCTCGGGTGAGCAATCCCGCGGGGTTATCCTTGAGGTTAACAGCCCGGGCGGCAGCCCGGTGCAAGCGAACCGTATCAATCAGGAAATTCGGCGCCTCAAGGAGGAATACCCGGACACGCCGCTGTACGTGGTCGCGGGCGACATGTTCACCTCCGGCGCTTACTACCTGGCCGTGTCGGCAGATGCCATTTACGTGGATCCGGCCACCATGGTGGGCTCGATCGGCGTCATGATGAACGGGTTTGGCTTCCATGAGGCGATGGAGCGGCTCGGTATCGAGCGCCGCCTGCACACCGCCGGAGAGAGCAAGGCGTTCATGGATCCGTTCTCGGAGGAACGCCCCGAGGACGTGGAGCGGCTACAACGGCTGCTGGACTCGATCCACGAGCAGTTCATCGAGGCCGTTCGGGAAGGACGCGGGGATAAGCTTACCGACGATGACACAATCTTCTCCGGCGAGGTCTGGACCGGCCCGGAGAGCATCGAACTGGGTTTGGTGGATGACATCGGCAGTGTCCAGCACGTCGTCCGAGACGTCATCGGTGTCGAGCACATGAGGGACTACACGATTCGGCCAAACCTGTTGGAGCGTTTCGGACGCGGGATCGGAGTGGCCATTGGTGAGACGCTGGCCGGTCACTTGTTTGGGCCGGCGCCATTCGAGTAAGCCGGGGCAACAGGCCGTCAGGGTAATTCCAGGCCCTCGGCGGCCAGCATGCTGACCAGGCGTATGAGGGGCAGCCCGACCAGCGCGGTCGGGTCCGCCCCCTCGAGGCGTTCGAACAGGCTGATGCCCAGCCCTTCGGAGTGAAAGCTGCCCGCGGCGTCGTAAGCCGGCTCGCGCGCCAGGTAGCGCTCGACCGTGGCGGGGGAGAGACGCCGGAAGCGAACGCGAAACGGAACCACGTCCACGTGCACGGACTGGGTGTGTGTGTTGAGCAGGCACAGCCCGGTCAAAAAGGTTACCACCTGCCCGGAGGCGCCGAGGAGCTGCTCGACGGCGGCTTCGTGACTGGGGGGTTTGCCGAGAATCCGGTCACGCAGCACCGCCGCCTGATCGCTACCGATCACTAGACTGTGGGGGTGGCGCCCGGCGACTGCACGTGCCTTTCGTTCGGCAAGCCGGGTCACATAGCGGTCAGCCGTCTCGACCTCCCGCAGCGATTCGTCCACGTCCGGGGGGTCCACCTCGAAGTCGATAAACAGGCGCCGCAGCAGTTGCTGGCGGTGACGGGAACCGGAGGCCAGAACGACCCGGGCTTGCTCCATTGTGGGCTCCAGACCAATGCGGGTTGGTGGCCGAGTGGCGCCAAGGCCCGGCCCCCGATCGGGGAAACGTCTTTGCTGGATTGGACCCTTGCCGGCATCCCGCCGTCAAGGCGCCATTGCGGCGGGTTACGCTGCGCTAACCCGCCCTACGGGTACCGTGTCAAGCCATGCCATGGCACCGGCCCCGATCGAAGGGGTAGGGTGCCATTAGCCGCAGGCGTAATGCACCGTCAAACAGATCGCGCCGACGGCGCACAGACGTAGCACGAGTCGTGCGCCTGCGGCGCCCTGTCATTGACGGCGGGTTACGCTGCGCTAACCCGCCCTACGGGTGCCGTGTCAAGCCATGCCATGGCACCGGCGCCGCTCGAGTGGCCGGGGCGCTTTGACAGGCCTTCGACACGCGGCTACCATGCGCGCCTTATGACCGCAAGCACCGCGCCCAAGACAGTCGACCCCGCGCTGCTTGCCCGGCGGGATCGGCGGTTGTCGATATCGATCGACATGGACGGGCTCGAGCGGCTAAGCGGGTTACTGGCCAAAGGCGGTGGTCAGGTGGCTGTGGATCTGCACTTCTACGTGGATAGCGGCCGCAGGACCCTGATCAGCGGTGCGATTCGCGCGCAGGTCACGCTTATTTGCCAGCGCTGTCTCGGGCCAGTGGTGATCGACCTGGCGCCGAATGTCCATGTGGCCGTTATCGATTGTGAGGAAGACGCCGACCACTTGCCCGAGGCGCTGGATCCGCTCGTCTGTCCGGCGGGCGAGTTGGTGCTTGCGCACTTGGTAGAGGATGAACTCATCCTTGCTTTGCCCGTGATCGCCCGCCACGAGGACGATCCGCGGTGTCCGCCGTTGACACCCGATCAGCCCGGGGGGGATGGGGCAAAGCGGGACAACCCGTTTGCCGTGCTGGGCGCGCTCAAGAAGCGCCCCGGCGATAACGATTTGGATTAAGGAGTCTGACCATGGCGGTTCAAAAGAATAGAAAATCCCGCGCGAAGCGGGGCACGCGTCGTGCCCACGATGCGCTGGGTGGGCCGACGCTGTCCGTGGAGCCGACCACCGGCGAAACCCACCGCCGGCACCACATCAGCCCCGAAGGCTATTATCGCGGACGCAAAGTCCTCGATACCGATAACGAGTAAATGAGCCGTCAACGAGGGGGCCTCCGCGGGGACCACTGGCACGATCGGCTGTGGAGCCACCGGGGGGTGTTGACTTCCCGTAACAGGATCTAGCGGGTTAATGCCCAAAGCCATCACGATCGCGCTGGACGCCATGGGGGGAGATCACGGCCCCACGGTCGTTGTGCCGGCTGCATTGCTGGCGGTTCAACGGCACGAGCGTCTGCGCCTGTCCCTGGTCGGCAACGAGGAAGCGATCAACAGGGAACTGCAGCGCAAGGGCGCCCTCGATCATCCCAGGCTCACTGTGGTTTCGGCGAGCCAAACCGTCGGTATGGACGAATCGCCGTCGCAGGCCTTGCGCCTGAAGAAGGATTCGTCCATGCGCTTGGCGATCAACCGGGTCAAGGAGGGCAATGCCGATGCGGCCATATCAGCAGGCAACACCGGCGCACTCATGGCCACCGCCCGCTACGTGCTGAAAACCCTCCCGGGCATCGATCGCCCCGCCATCTGTACGACCCTTCCCAGTATCGGCGGATACTCGCGGATGCTCGATCTCGGGGCCAACGTCGACTGCAGCGCAGAACACCTGCTCCAGTTCGCGGTCATGGGCTCGGTGCTCGCCGAGGCGCTTGACGGAATGGCGAGACCCCGCGTCGGTTTGCTCAATATCGGCGAGGAGGAGATCAAGGGCAATGATCAGGTCAAGCAGGCCGCTCAGATCCTCTCTGAGGGCGGCCTCAACTACGTCGGCTACGTGGAAGGCGATGACATCTTCAAGGGGACAGCCGATATCATCGTCTGTGACGGATTCGTCGGCAATGTGGCCCTCAAGACCAGTGAAGGCGTCGCCTCCATTATCGCTCACTACATGAATGAGGAATTCCGGCGCAATCTCCTCACGAAACTGGCCGGCCTGGTGGCGCTCCCGGTGCTTCGGCGTTTTCGTGCGCGCATCGACCCGCGTCAATTCAATGGTGCAAGCCTTCTCGGGCTGCGTGGTATTGTGCTCAAGAGTCACGGCGGAGCAGACATCACGGCGTTTGCCCATGCCATCGAGACGGCAATGATGGAAGTTGACGCGGCTGTGCCTACGCTCATTGACGAGCGCCTGGATCAGCTGCTTTCGAAAAGGCAACACACGTGACATATGCGAGTATCAAGGGCACGGGGGGCTACCTGCCGGAGCGGGTGGTAACGAATGCGGAGCTCGAGAGGCTCGTGGACACCAGCGATCGCTGGATTCAAGAGCGCACGGGGATTCGCGAGCGCCGCATCGTGGGGGAGGATCAGACATGCTGTGATCTTGCGGTGATTGCGGCGTCCCGGGCCCTGGATGCTGCCGGGATGAAGCCCTCGGATATCGATCTGGTGACGCTCGGCACCTGCACCCCGGATCGTGTCTTCCCCAGCACCGCCTGCCTCGTGCAGAGGGAACTCGGCATCACCCCCGGTGCGGTGGCCTTCGACGTCGGTGCAGCGTGTTCCGGATTCGTCTTCGCATTGGACGTGGCTAACCGTTTCATTCTCACCGGAGGCGCGCGACGCGCCCTGGTGATCGGCGCCGAGACCATGAGCCGCATCATCGACTGGACAGACCGGGGAACCTGTGTCCTGTTTGGCGACGGGGCTGGTGCACTGGTGCTGGAGGCGGATGACACCCCCGGCATTCTGTCGACCCATCTTCATACCGACGGCAGCTTCGAGGACCTCCTGAATGTCCCCTGGGGGGTGTCGCAAGGCTATGACAAACTCGAAGGCAGTGCCGGCAAGCTGAAGATGCGGGGTAACGAGGTTTTCAGGGTCGCGGTGCGGACCCTCGGTCGCATTGTCGATGAGACGCTGGAGGCGAACGGGCTTAACAAGCGCGACGTAGACTGGCTGATTCCCCACCAGGCGAACATCCGCATCATCCAGGCCACAGCGAAAAAACTCGGTCTGCCCATGGATCGGGTGGTGCAGACCGTCGCCGAACACGGCAATACGTCCGCGGCATCCATCCCCCTGGCGCTGGATACCGCAGTTCGCGATGGTCGCATCAAGCGCGGCGAGTTGCTGCTGCTGGAAGCCTTCGGCGGCGGCTTCACCTGGGGGTCGGCGCTGATCCGTTACTGAGGCGCTGTAAACTAACGGCACTACCAGCCATCCGATGATGAAGGCGGGTATCAGCATGAGTAGCAAGAAAGCGTTCGTTTTTCCCGGGCAGGGATCCCAGTCGGTGGGAATGCTCGGTGAACTCGCACAGTCGACTCCCGTGGTGGAGAAAACCTTCACGGAGGCCTCCGCCGCTCTCGACTGCGATTTGTGGGCACTGGTATGCAAAGGCCCGGAAGAAGAGCTGAATCGCACGGACATCACCCAGCCTGCCATGCTCGCCGCCGGCGTTGCTGTTTGGCGGGCGCTCCAGGAGCGCGGTGCAGAGCAGCCCGCCTATCTTGCCGGTCATAGCCTCGGCGAGTACACGGCGCTTGTCTGCGGCGGCGCCCTGGCTTTTGGTGACGCCGTCGAGCTGGTCGCCGAGCGTGGCCGGCTGATGCAGGAAGCCGTCCCTCAGGGGGAGGGCGCCATGGCCGCCATTCTGGGGCTTGATGATGAAAAGATTCGCGATATCTGTGCCACCGTCTCCCAGGGCGATGTGGTCGAGGCGGTGAATTACAATGCGCCCGGACAGGTCGTTATCGCGGGTTCGACAGCAGCCGTGGAGCGGGCCATTGCCCAGGCCAAGCAGGCCGGCGCCAAGCGCGCCATGCCACTGCCGGTCAGCGTCCCGTCGCACTGCGCGCTCATGGAGCCGGCCGCGGAACGTCTCGCGGAGCGGCTTGCGACCACCCCCATTGCGGCACCATCGATTCCGATCGTCCACAATGTGGATGTATCGATCTGCGACGATCCCGAAGGCATCCGGGATCGTCTGGTCCGGCAGCTGCACCGCCCAGTGCGCTGGGTTGAGAGCGTTCAGTACCTGGCCGCGCAGGGCGTGGTGGTGCTGGTGGAGTGCGGTCCCGGCAAGGTGCTCGCCGGGTTGACCCGGCGCATCGATAAGAGCCTGGAAGCCCGGCCTGTATTCGATCCGGGGACGCTTGAGAAGGCGCTTGAGTAGCGGCCGCGGGCGAGTAGACGCCAGCCAGTAAGGGACGAGAAGCTCGGGAGCAAGCAGGGTTCCAATGCAGGCTTTGCGGGCGTGTTAACGGGTCCTAGGGGAGACAGTCATGAGCGCTGAATCACGCATTGCCCTGGTGACGGGCGCGAGCCGCGGAATCGGCCGGGCCATCGCTGAGGCTCTGGCTGGGCAGGGTCATACCGTCATTGGCACGGCAACCTCGTCGGCGGGCGCGGAAGGAATCAGTGAATATCTCCGTGCCATGGATGCCAGCGGCCGGGGAATGGTGCTCAACGTCACCGATGCCGCCAGCATCCAAAACGCCCTCGACGCGGTCGTCCGGGATTACGGTGCGCCCACCATCGTGGTTAACAACGCCGGGATTACCCGCGACAACCTGATGATGCGCATGAAGGACGAAGAGTGGGACGAGATCATCGATACGAACCTCAATTCTGTCTATCGGCTCTCGAAGCGTTGCTTGCGCGGCATGATGAAAGCGCGCTGGGGCCGCATCGTGAACGTCTCCTCGGTGGTCGGTGCCACAGGTAACGCCGGGCAGGCGAACTACGCCGCCGCCAAGGCCGGTATCCAGGGGTTTACACGCTCGCTGGCGCGGGAAGTGGGGAGTCGGGGTGTTACGGTGAACGCCGTGGCGCCGGGTTTTATTGATACGGATATGACCCGGGCGCTGGGCGATGAGCAGCGCGGGGATTTGACGAAGCAAATCCCGTTGGGCACATTAGGCCGCCCGGAGCACATTGCGGCGACGGTGGCGTTCTTGGTATCGGATGGCGCCGAGTACATCACCGGACAGACGCTACATGTCAACGGCGGCATGTACATGACCTGATGGGCCGGTGCACGCCGATTTGTGCTCCGCTGGTCCGGCAGCGCGCTTCAGGCTGTGGTAACGACAGGCCTCTTTGCATAGAATACGCCGGCAGCTTCATCTGGGCCGGCCTTATTGGGGAGTAAGGGTTTATGAGCAGTATCGAAGAGCGCGTCAAGAAGATTGTTGTCGAGCAGCTCGGAGTAAAGGAAGAAGAAGTCACCTCTGAGGCGTCCTTCGTTGACGATCTGGGTGCCGACTCCCTCGACACCGTTGAGCTCGTGATGGCCCTGGAAGAGGAATTCGAATGCGAGATTCCGGATGAAGAGGCCGAAAAGATCACGACAGTCCAGCAGGCGATCGACTACGTCGAAGGGCACTTGGCTAAGTAATGCCGCGGCAGCACAATGTCGGCAGGCGCGTGAAGGGTGTCGGGGAACCGTCACCCTTCACGCGTTTCTAACGCAAGCGAGGATATGGCCTTGAACAAGCGTCGTGTGGTTGTGACAGGCCTGGGTATCATTTCTCCGGTCGGTAATACGATCAAGGAAGCCTGGGACAACATTCTGGCCGGGCGCAGTGGCATTCGGCCGATTGATCGTTTCGACGTCTCCCGGTTTGCGACCCGGTTCGCTGGCACCATCCGGGATTTTGATGCGAAGGACCACATCAATCCCAAGGACGCCCGCAAGATGGATCCGTTCATCCATTACGGGATTGCGGCAGGCAACCAGGCGCTGAAGGATGCCGGGCTGGAGGTCTCCAAGGAGAACCCCGAGCGTATTGGTGTTGCCATCGGCTCCGGTATCGGTGGTATCAACTGGATTGAAAACGGGCACAAGGCCTATCTCGACGGCGGACCGCGCAAGCTGTCCCCGTTTTTTATCCCAGGTGCGATCATCAATATGGTTGCGGGCCATCTGTCGATCATGCACGGCATGAAAGGCCCGAATATCTCCATTGTCACCGCGTGTACCTCGGGTACGCACAACATCGGTGAGGCCGGGCGCATGATTTCCTACGGCGATGCCGATGTCATGGTGGCCGGGGGCACAGAGTTCTCCACCACGCCAACGGGTCTGGGCGGCTTCTCGGCCGCCAAGGCCCTGTCGATCAGGAATGATGACCCCGAGGCGGCGAGCCGCCCCTGGGATCAGGGGCGTGATGGCTTTGTGCTCAGTGACGGTGCCGGTGTCGTTGTGCTTGAGGAGTATGAGCACGCACGCCGGCGTGGTGCGCCGATCTATGCCGAGCTGGCAGGCTATGGCATGAGTGGTGACGCCTATCACATGACGCAGCCCTCCGAAGGCGGCGAAGGCGCGGCCCGCTGTATGGTGGCTGCTCTGCGTGACGCGCAGGCGAACCCCGATGAGGTCGATTACATCAACGCCCACGGCACGTCCACGCTGGTGGGTGACGTGGCGGAAAGCAAGGCCGTCACGCGGGTGTTCGGGGATCATGCCTACAAGCTCGCAGTCAGTTCCACAAAATCCATGACCGGGCACCTGCTCGGTGCGGCCGGTGGCGTGGAGGCGGTGTTCACGCTCTTGGCGATGCGCGATCAGGTGGCGCCGCCGACGATCAACCTGGACAATCCAGACGAGGAATGTGATCTGAACTACGTGCCGCACACGGCGCAGGAGCGCACGATCCGCACGGCGCTATCCAATTCCTTCGGCTTCGGGGGGACGAACGGGACGGTGTTGTTCCGCAGGCACGAATGAACCGTATTGGGTACCTGATCGATGGTGCGGCCAGTGCTCAGCTGCCGGCCGATGATCGTGGCCTGCAATTCGGCGATGGGCTGTTCGAGACTGTGGCGGTGGTTGACGGGTACCCGCGGCTGCTGGAGGCGCACCTGCAGCGACTCACCCGGGATGCTGTCGCACTCGGACTGCCGGAACCCGATCCTGACTTGATTGCCAGTGAGGCCGTGTCCCTGGCGGCGTGGGCGGGCGATTGTGGGGTCCTCAAGATCCTGTGGACCGGAGGTTCGGGGGGGCGCGGTTATGCCAGACCGCAGAAACCAAGCCCCCGGAGGATACTCTCCCTGCATCCGGCACCGGCGCACCCCAGGCGTTACTGGGAGCAGGGCGTGCGGGCGACGGTCACCACGGTCCGGCTGGCCCGCCAGCCCCTTCTTGCCGGCATAAAGCACCTCAATCGCCTCGAGCAGGTGCTGGCGCGCGCCCAATGGGATGGACAGGATGCTGCCGAAGGGTTGATGCGCGACGAGGCGGGGCACGTCGTTGAAGGCACCATGAGTAACCTGTTCATTGTTCGCGAAGGCGCCGTTATCACCCCGGATCTCACCGGGTGCGGCATTGCCGGCGTGATGCGCCGGACCCTGATGGATTATCTCAGCCGTCAGGGGCGCCCGGTCGCCGAACAGAACGTGGATCAAGCGGTGCTGGGTGCCGCGGATGAGGTCTTTGTGTGCAACAGCGTCAACGGCGTGTGGCCTGTCTGCGAGGTCGCCGGCTCCGCGCGCTGGCCCGTGGGGCCGGTGACCCGTGAGCTGCAGCATTGGATCGATGAGCAGGGCCACGCCTGTACGCCGGCTTTACGTGGCGCGGAGAGCGAGTGAGCATGATTCGCCAAGTGATTCGTGGGGTTCTCGTTGTTGTTGCCGTGGCGGGGTTTATCGGCACGCTACTCGCCTTCGATTATCGAAATTGGTCGCAAACGGCGCTGCACGGCGCAGATACACCCCACACCCTGCAGGTGCCCTCCGGGAGCACCGTGCATGATATCCAGCGCCAGCTGGAGGAGGATGGGCTGCTCGATCGGCCCATCTACCTGCGCCTGCATGCACGCCTCTCGGGGCATGCGCAACGGCTGCAAAGCGGCGAGTATCGAATCCCCGCCGGCATGACGCCGCCCCAGCTGCTCGAGCACATCGCCCGCGGCAGGGTCGTCCAGCATCGCTTCACCATCATCGAAGGCTGGACGTTTCAGCAGCTCCGCGCTGCCCTGGAAGCGAACCCCCGGATCCTCGATACCCTCGGCGACAAATCAGACGAAGCGGTGATGGCCGAGCTCGGCAAACCGGACCAGCATCCCGAGGGCTGGTTCTATCCGGAGACGTATAACTACACGCGTGGGACTTCGGATATGGAGCTGCTCAAGCGCGCGCATCGTGCCATGAAGCGTCGGTTGAGCGCAGCGTGGGAGGCACGCAGCGACGATCTGCCCCTCGCGGATGCTTACGAGGCCCTCGTCCTCGCATCGATCATTGAGCGCGAGACCGGCGCCCCCGAAGAGCGCAGAAAGGTCGCTGGCGTTTTCACGCGCCGCCTGCAGGAGGGAATGCGGCTGCAGACCGACCCCACCGTGATCTACGGGATGGGGAATGACTTCGACGGCCGCATCCGTACCCAGGATTTGCGCACGGATACGCCTTACAATACCTACACCCGCCACGGGCTGCCGCCGACGCCCATCGCCATGCCAAGCGGTGCGTCGCTGCGGGCCGCCGTGGATCCGGAGCCGGGGGAGGCGATGTATTTTGTCTCCCGTGGTGACGGTACCCACGTGTTCTCGGAGACGCTGGACGAGCACAACCGCGCGGTGCGGCGCTACATTCTGGGCATGGAGGAATGACGGCAATCCCGCCGGACAAGGGCCTGCTGATCACCGTCGAGGGCGTGGAAGGTGCCGGCAAGACGACGGCCCTGAACGCCCTCGCGGAGCACTTGACGGCCCGTGGCCGGGCACCCCTGGTGACACGCGAACCAGGCGGAACGTCCCTGGGCGAGGCCGTTCGCGGTGTGCTGCTCGACCACTCGGGCGATGCCATGTGCGGCGAAGCGGAAACGCTGCTGATTTTCGCCGCCCGTGCTGAACACCTCGATAAAGTGGTTCGCCCGGCACTGGCGCGGGGTGAATGGGTGCTCTGTGACCGCTTTACGGATGCGACCTATGCTTACCAGGGCGCCGGGCGGCGCCTCGGCAACGATCGCATCGCAGTGCTTGAGGACTGGGTGCAGGGGTCCCTGAGGCCGGATCTCACACTCGTCCTCGACCTCCCTGTGACCCAGGGCCGTGCGCGGGCCGGGGCGCGCAGCGACCCGGACCGGTTCGAACGCGAGCAGGATACATTCTTCGAGCGAGTGCGCCAGAATTACCTAGAGCGCGCTGCGGCCGACCCCGAACGTATGCGCGTCATCGATGCATCCGCCGACGCAGCGACCGTTTGCCAGGCGCTGCGTGCTGTCCTCGACGACTGGGTGAAAGCGCGGAGCTGACATGGAAGAGGCCGGCGCTCCCTATCCCTGGCAGAGTAACGTCTGGGCTGCCCTGACCCGGCGCATCGACGAGGGCCGTCTGCCGCACGCGGTGTTGCTGGTTGGCCCACAGGGGCTGGGTAAGCGCGAGCTGGCGCTACGGTTGGCACATGTTCTGCTGTGCCTCCGGCGCGCATCAAATCGGCCCTGCGGCGACTGCCAGGGGTGCCATCTTGTCCGCGCCGGCAACCACCCGGACTATCAGTGCCTCACTCCCGCAGAGGGCAGCCGGGTCATTAAGGTCGACGCCATTCGGGAGCTGAGCCGGACCTTCAGCCTCAAGAGCCAGTTCGGCGGCCATCGCGTCGGCGTGATCGTCCCTGCCGAGCAGATGAACATCAGTGCCGCCAACAGCCTGCTGAAGACGCTCGAGGAGCCGCCGGCGGACGCCATGCTGATCCTCGTGGCACACCGGCCGGCACGCTTGCCCGCCACCATCCGCAGTCGCTGTCAGACTTTCCAGTGTCACGTTCCAACCCGGGGGGCTGCCGGCGAATGGCTGCGCGCCCATGGGCACGGTGAGGCCGCAGAGCTGCTGGGCCTGGTCGGCAATGCACCGCTGGCGGCGATTGCGCTGAAAGAGGAGGGTGGTGTCGCCGCACTGGGCACGCTGCTGGAGCAGCTCAGTGGCATTGCCAAGCAGCGCATGACGCCGGTGGACGCCGCGGCGCATTGGTCGAAGGACCAGACCGAGATGGTGACGAATCTGCTGGTCTCCGTGACGATGGATCTAATACGTGTTGAGACCGCGGGTGCCAAACCGAGAATCAGTCGATTGAATCAGCTGCCGACAGGGCTAGACTCGAGTCGATTGTACGATTTCCTGGACGAGTTGATGGAGCAGCGGCGGCTGGCCGACCATCCGCTAAACCCGCAACTGGTCCTCGAGTCGCTGTTTATTCGCTGGGGTGATCTCTACACGCGCGGGGGTGGTCATGGAAAGTGAGGACGCTAGCAGCCCACAGAGTCGCAGTGGCCGGCAGGGAATCCTGTCGTTGTCTATCAAGGATAAACAGGCCCTTTACGCAGCCTATATGCCCCATATCCGCCAAGGTGGGCTGTTTGTGCCCACCAACAAGAGTTACCGCCTGGGCGACGAGGTCTTCATGCTCCTGAACCTCATGGAAGAGCCCGAGAAGTTGCCAATCGTTGGCAAGGTCGTCTGGATTACGCCCCATGCCGCGCCAGGCAACCGAACGGCTGGAGTCGGCCTGCAGTTCAGCGACAAGGACGGTGGGCCGGCGCGCTCCAAGATCGAAACGTACCTCGCCGGGGCTCTGGAATCCGATCGCCCGACCCATACCCTGTGAGGCTCGTCACCCCGGCCGAGCCGCGGGGCGGAGGACAACGAAACCGCCTGTAGTAGTTCCTGGATTACGCCGTGACGCGTGCCATGGACATACTTCAATTATCCCGTTTCGAGAAAACTCCGGGCCAATGCCTCGGCACGCGTCACGGCGTAATCCAGCTGCACCGCGCTCAGGTAGAAATGGGGCGAGAAGCGCACGCCGCCGCCACGGGCCGCGCAAATCACCCCTTCGGCCCTGAGCGCCCGGTAGAGTCGCTTACTGTCGACCCCATCGGCCTGAAAGACAACGATCCCGGAGCGACGCCCGGGGGATGTGTCACTGACCACCTCCAGGTTTGCGCTCTCCCCGATACGCTCGATCAGGTAGCCGACGTTGGCGGCTAGCTCGGCTTCCACGGCAGGCATGCCGACATCGTCCTGCAGCACCTCAAGGCTTGCATCCAGGGCGTGCACGGCCAGCAGGTTCGGGCTGCCGCACTCGAAACGGCGTGCCGATGCCGCGGGCTGCCAGGTTTTCGTGTCGAAATCTCCGGCATTCTCGACCATGTGCCAGCCGTACTGGGTCAAACGCAGCTGCTCACGCAACTCCGGACGGCAGTAGAACAACCCAAGCCCTTCGGGCCCCAGAAGCCACTTGTGACCGTCGGCCACCACGAAGTCCGCATCCACGCGGGCGAGGTCAAAGTTGAACGCGCCCAGCTGCTGGATGGCATCCACGCAGAACAGAATGCCACGCTCGCGGCATGCCTGAGCCAGCCGCTTAAGGTCCATGCGCAGCCCGATGCCGTATTGCACCGCGCTGACCGTCAGCAACCGCGTCCTCGGACCCATGGCGGCAATGAGCGCATCTTCGACGCTCGCTTGCTCCGGATTCCGCAATCCGACGTCGCGAACCGTCACGCCTTGATCCCGCAGCGATTCCCAGGGAATACGGTTGGATGGAAACTCCAGGTCGTTAATGATGACCTCATCGCCGGCGGACCACTCGATGCCGTAGGCGATAAACGACAGCGCCTCAGAGGTGTTCTTGATCAGCGCGATGTCCTCGGCGTCACCCGCATTGATCAGCCGCGCCAGCCGCTTGCGCAGGCGTTGCTCCGTCTCGAGCCAGCGGGCGTAATTGGCCGCGCCGCGACGCGCGTTCTCCTGGGCGAATGCCGTGACGGCCTCGCTGGTCTTGCG
>NZ_SKOG01000023.1 GCF_007120195.1 Aquisalimonas sp. | reverse complement strand
GTCGCCCTTGGCAAGAGGCGCAACACCGCTGCGCGGCCGGACAGGCGCTCCCGGAGGGCTTGCCGGTGCGCCTCCGAGGCGGTGTTGCCGGTCCTCGCCGTAGGGCCCGCTACGCCTTCGGCCCGGCGCCTAGCCTCGAAGGCGCACCGACAAGCTAAAGACAACGCATTTCGGTTACAGGACACTAGAGCCGGCGCACAGCCGAACGACCATTGACGGCAACAGGGACACCCCCCGCAACGCCGTGCGGTGTCGCCCCTTGAACCCTGTGGTTCAGGTGGGGAGAACGGGCGGGTCCTTAGGCTTTCCGCACGCAGGCGGACATGCGCACCGGATACCGCCACGTCAATTCCCCTGGCGATTCAATTGAGGGTCAAGGAATAGCTGTGACCGCTGTCGAACGCCGCAGGGGATGTCTTCTCCCATGGTGCGGGTAAGCGCACGGGACTGCAAGGGAATCAGACGTCAGGCAGGGTTTTGCTGATCCGCTGCTCCATGTCCCGTATGCGTTCTTCCACCAGGCGGGCGGTCTCGCGCTGGCTCTCCCGCGCCTGAAGCAATTCGTGGGTCAGGTTCAGCGCTGCCATGACGGCGATCCGGTCCGCCCCTTGAACCCGGCCATTGTCACGCACTTCGCGCATGCGGCGATCCAACGTATAGGCCGAACTCAACAAGCCCTCCTTCTCATCGGGTGGGCAGGCGATCACATACTCCTTGTCCAGAATGGCGACCCGGACGGGTTCGACGTCATCACGCATCTCTAGTGTCCTGTAACCGAAATTCGTTGTCTTTTGAGCTGCCTGTCCGGCCGTGGAGCAAGGCGCGGCTCGCAGCCAATGGCCTTCGCCCTCGGCAAGTGGCGCAACACCGCTGGTCGGCCGGACAGGCGCTCCCGGAGGGCTTGCCGGTGCGCCTCCGTGGCGGTGTTGCCGGTCCTCGCCGTAGGGTCCGCTACGCCTTCGCCCCGGCGCCTGGCCTCGAAGGCGCACCGACAAGCCAAAGACAACGAATTTCGATTACAGGACACTAGTGGTGCTCCATCGCCTTGAGGCGGCTGATCATGGATTCGATCTTGGACCGGGCCATCTCATTTTTCTCCAGCAGACTGGCGCGTTCGGCGTTGAGCGAATCCTGGGATTGACGCAGAACGCGATTCTCTTCCTCGAGTCTAGCGCAGTAGCGCAGCAGCGCGTTCACCTGGCGGTCGAGACGATCCAGCTCCCTGCGCAGTGCGGTGGGGGACAGTTCACTCATGCCTGGTTTCCTTAAGCGTTGCCCAATCGCCCGTCAAGCCTTATTGCACGTGATAGGATAGCCATTTTGCACTCGCTTGAATATGTCCACGCCATGAGAGAGTCACTTCCTGACTATGACGCGCTGGATGAGGCACTCGCCGAGGTGGCCGCGGAGATCGGCGCCGCCGAGGCGCAAGGCCTGCTGGCCGGCATGCTTAGCGCCTCGCCAAAGGTTGAAGCGGCCCCATGGATTGCCCAGGTTCTCGCCGGCACGGAGCCCAAAGGCGAACCAGCCCGCCGCTGCCTGGAAGGGCTTGCAGCACTGTACAACCCCACCCTGCAGGGGATGGACGACAGCAATCTGGAGTTTCAACTGTTCCTCCCGGACGAGGCGGCGCCCGTGGATCAACGCGCCGAGGCGTTGGGCGCCTGGGCGCACGGGTTTATCTACGGCCTGGGTGTCGGCGGGTTACCCGAGGCGGTACCGTTGCCCCGGGAAGTCAACGAGATCATCGGCGACCTTGGCGAAGTCGCTCTCGCCGTCAGTGACGACGGTGGCGAGGCGGACGACGCCGCCTACGCGGAGCTGCTCGAGTTCGTGCGCACCAGCGCCCTGCTGATACGCGAACATCTCCAGCCCCGTCGACGGGACAAGCCCGTGCCAGTCCCCGGCGGCGATCAGGGCGGTCGCCGTCAGCACTAACCACGCCGGAGGTCCGATGGAGCAGCAGGAATACGCGCGTCGGCGCCGCGAACTCATGAACCTCATGGGTGACAACGCCGTCGCGGTGGTGGCCGCCGCGCCCGAGCGTCCGCGCAACCGCGACGTGATGCACCCTTATCGGCAGGACAGCGATCTCTACTATCTCACAGGGTTTCCGGAGCCCGAGTCCGTGCTGGTGCTGATCCCCGGGCGTGAGACCGGCGAGTTTATCCTTTTCTGCCGCGAACGGGATCCGGATAAAGAGGTATGGGATGGCCCCCGTGCCGGCCAGGACGGTGCCCGTGAATGCTACGGCGCCGATGAAGCCTTTCCCGTTGACGATATCGACGAGGTCCTGCCCGGTATGCTGGAAGGCAAGGACCGCCTCTACTGCACCATGGGCCTGAACCCGGATTTCGATCATGCCATCCTGGGCTGGGTCAACCAGGTGCGCGCGCGCTCGCGCGCGGGGGCGCGCGCACCAGGGGAGTTCGTGGCGCTGGAGCACCCTCTGCACGAGATGCGGCTGATCAAGAGCCCTGCCGAGCTGGAGCAGATGCGCCAGGCCGCCCAGGTCTCCGCCAGGGCGCACCGCCGGGCCATGGCCCTGTGCCGACCGGGCATGGCCGAATACGAGCTGGAAGCAGAGTTTCATGCCATTTTCCGCCGCAGCAACGGCTGGCACGCCTATCCGCCCATCGTTGGCGGTGGGCGCAACGGCTGCATCCTGCATTACATTGACAATAACGCCAGCCTGCGTGACGGCGATCTGGTGCTCATCGACGCCGGCGTTGAGCTGGACTGCTACGCCTCGGACATTACCCGCACATTCCCGGTGAATGGGCGCTTTACCGCCGAGCAGCGCGCGGTCTACGAGATCGTCCTCAGTGCCCAGGCGGCGGCCATCGACGCCGTGCGGCCGGGCAATCACTGGAATATGCCCCACGAGGCCGCCCTGCAGGTCCTGGTCCAGGGGCTGGTGAACCTGGAACTGCTCCAGGGTGACGTGGATCAACTCATCGAAGACGAGGCCTACCGGCCCTTTTTTATGCACCGTACGGGTCATTGGCTGGGCATGGACGTCCACGACGTCGGAGATTACCGTATCGACGGGCAGTGGCGGCTGCTGGAACCGGGCATGGTGGTGACCGTGGAACCGGGTCTGTACATCGCCGACACCATTCCCGAAGTCGATGAGCGTTGGCATAACATCGGCGTGCGCATTGAGGACGACGTGGCCGTGACCAGCGACGGGCACACGATCCTCAGCGCGGGGGTGCCGAAGACGGTTGCCGACGTGCAAGCGGCCATGGCCGAGGGTTGAGCGCAGTGGGCGCGCAGGCGAATACGGCAGCAGATGTGATCATTGTCGGCGGCGGGTTGGTGGGCGCAACCCTGGCCATCGCCCTGGTGGAGAGCGGGTTGCGCATCCGCGTAGTGGATCCGGTCACGGCCGCGGCGCCGACCCAGCCCAGCTACGACGATCGTAGCACGGCGCTCTCACCCACCAGTCAGCGTATCCTCGAGGCGCTTGGGCTGTGGCCAGCCATCGCCGCAGAGGCCGCGCCGATTCGCACCATCCATGTCTCCGACCAGCGCAGCTTCGGCATCACCCGCATGCACGCCGAGCGCGAGGGGCTCAAGGCGCTGGGGCACGTCGTGCCCAATCGCGTGCTCGGCCGCGTGTTGCGCGAGCGCATCGCCGCGCTGCCGGCGACGGTGCAGCCGGTGACTGCTCGGGTGGAGCGGGTGGAGTCCGGCGCAGAAGTCGCACAGGTGGTGCTGGATGACGGCGCGTCGCTGACAGCGCGGCTGTTGGTGGCGGCGGACGGCACTCGCTCGGCACTGCGCAAGCACCTGGGCATCGATGTCCGCGATACGGCGTATCACCAATGCGCCGTGGTGGCCAACGTGACTCCCGCCCAGGCACCCAACGGGCGTGCGTTCGAGCGCTTCACCCCGGAGGGCCCGCTGGCCTTGTTGCCGTTGCCGGGCGGGCATTGTTCGCTGGTCTGGACGGTGTCGCCCGAGCGCGGGCAGCGGCTCGCGGGGCTGGATGACGGCGATTTTCTGGCGGCGCTGCAGGCGGCGTTCGGCTACCGACTTGGGCGGTTCCTGCAGGTCGGACAACGCTTCGTCTACCCACTGAGCCTCAGCCGTAGCGGCCAGCGGGTCGCTGAACGCAGCGTGCTAATCGGCAATGCGGCCCGCACCCTCCATCCTGTAGCCGGCCAAGGGTTCAACCTGGCACTACGGGATGTGGCCGAGTTGGCCGAGCGGGTCCACGGTGCCGCGCTGCGCGGCGAGGATCCCGGCGCGACCGCGCTGCTGCAAGCCTACGCCGCCGCCCGCCAGGGTGACCACCGCCGCGTCACCCTCATGACCGACGGCCTGGTGCGACTGTTTTCCAATCGCCTGCCGGGCCTGCGCTTCGCCAGGAACGTTGGCATGGTGGCCATGGAACTCTTGCCGGCCGGACGTGCCCGGTTCATGCGCCAGGCCATGGGCCGCGGCAACCGCCTGCCGCGGCTGGCCCGCGGGCTGCCCCTGGAGGGAGGTCATGGCTGAGCAGCGCACGGACGTCATCATAATCGGTGGCGGTATGGTGGGGCTGACGCTGGCCGTGGGGCTGGCCGATTCCGGTTTCCAGGTCGCCGTGGTGGAAGCCCGGGAACCGCCTTCCTGGCAACCCGGGCAGGCGAGTAACCGCGTCTCGGCGGTGACCCAGGCCTCCCAGCGGATCCTCGATCGCCTAGGGGTCTGGGAGTGGATCGCGTTCCGGCGCGTCAGCCCTTTCGAGGCCATTCGCGCCTGGGACGCTGCCGGCCACGCCGGAGTCACCTTCGATGCGGCCGACCGCGGCGAGCCCTGCCTGGGACACATTGTCGAGAACACACTCATCCAGGATGCCCTGCGGGAGGCGGTGGCTCGGCGTGGCGGGGTGAGTCTCTACTGCCCCGTGGAGGTCGGGAATCTCGACGTGACTGCGGAGCGGGTTCGCGTACGCCTGGGCGACGGTCGCCGCCTGCGGGGCAGCGTGCTGGTGGGTGCCGATGGGGCCAGTTCCATGGTGCGCGCGCATGCCGGCATCGGCGTGCATGGGCGCGACTACGGCCAGCGCGGCATCGTGGCGACGGTGACGACGCAAAAGCACCACGGGGCCGTGGCGCGACAGCGCTTTCTTCCAGAAGGGCCGTTGGCGTTACTGCCGTTGGCCGATGGCCGCTGCTCCCTCGTTTGGTCGGCGGCTACGGTGCGTGCCGATGAGCTGGAAGCCATGGATGAGCCGGAATTCAGCGCCGCCCTAACGGCCGCCTCCGAAGCCGTTCTGGGCCAGGTCACGGCAAGCGTCGACCGGGCCGCTTTCCCGCTGCGGCGCCTCCACGCCGAGTCGTACGTGGCCCCGCGGGTGGCGCTGGTGGGTGACGCGGCGCACGTGATTCATCCGCTGGCCGGGCAGGGCGTGAATCTGGGGTTGCTGGACGCCGCCGCGCTAGTGGATGTGCTCCATCAGGCCCGGGAGCGGGGGCGGGATCCTGGCGGCTACGCCACTCTGCGTCGCTACGCCCGCTGGCGTCGTGGCGACAACGCCTTGATGCAAGCGGCAATGGACGGCTTTCACTGGCTATTCAGCAATGACGACCCGCTGCGCTCAATCGTGCGCAACGTTGGGCTTGGTGCCACCGACCGGCTGGCACCGGTCAAGGCAATGTTCATTGACCACGCCGTGGGACAGCGGGGAGACCTTCCCAGCCTGGCGCGTTGGCGATACATGTGACTAGTGTCCTGTCCCGCAAATAACGTTACGATTGTCGCGGCCCTGACGGCCCCTGGCGGCGTTGCGCCTCCTCGCCGTAGTCCCCGCTACGCCTCGTCGGCGCGCCTTGCCAGGAACCGT
>NZ_SKOG01000161.1 GCF_007120195.1 Aquisalimonas sp. | reverse complement strand
ATCAAACTTCTCGATTTCCGGAAAAGAGACGCCCACCTGGGGCCGGCGTTCCTGCCGCGCCCGATCCACCATTTCCGGCAGCCGGTGGAGTGTCTGCGGGCCGAAGA
The DNA here is from genome assembly GCF_007120195.1 of Aquisalimonas sp. Lineage (GTDB taxonomy): Bacteria > Pseudomonadota > Gammaproteobacteria > Nitrococcales > Aquisalimonadaceae > Aquisalimonas. The sequence goes on along the minus strand of NZ_SKOG01000161.1, from coordinate 18,485 downwards.
CCAGGTCCACAAATGGTGCGCGCCGTTGCAGCGCCTCACCTTCCTGGGACGCCACACAACCGCCAACGCCAATCATGACCTGCGGGTTGCTTTCCTTCAGGTGCTTCCAGTGGCCCAACTGGGAGAACACCTTCTCCTGGGCCTTCTCGCGGATGGAGCAGGTATTGAGGAGTATCAGATCGGCCTGCTCGGGGGTTTCGACGCGCTCATAGCCGCGCCGATCAACCAGCACGTCCGCCATCTTGGCGGAATCGTACTCGTTCATCTGGCAGCCATGCGTCTTGACGTAGACTTTCTGATTCATGCGCTCTGATGTCGCCCTCTCTCGCACAGTGTAGAACGAACAACACGCCCTGCCCAGCACCCCGGGAAGGCCCTATCATTTCTTGATCGCTGTTGCCGTCAGAGGGTAACCGTCCCGCCACCGGGGCGGCAAGCCGACAGCCGCGTGCGCGCCGTGGGCGCGATGGTTTTGCCGGTGGAATCCCCATTGTGGCAACCAACTGCAAGAAGCCGCATGATTCGGTTCAGGGTCCAGACATTCGGAGGTGGGCATGTCGACGGGAGAAACGGATTATTGGCGGCAGCGCTGGCTGGACGGCAAGACCGGCTGGGACCGGGGCGGCGCCAGCCCGGCGTTGTTGCACTGGCTCGACAACGGAGTGATGACGCCGGGGCGCATCCTGGTACCGGGCTGTGGACACGGTTACGAGGTGGATGTGCTGGCCGAACGTGGCTTCCGGGTGACCGCGGTGGATATCGTGCCGGAGCCGCTGCAAAGGCTCCGGGAGCGGCTCTCCTCGAAGGGTCTGGAAGCGGAGATCATTCAGGACAACGTCTTCACCTATCTCCACCCGGACGGCCCGTTTGATGCCGTCTACGAGCAGACGTGCCTGTGCGCGTTTGCCCCGGAATACCGCCCGGCCTATGTCGCCCAGCTCAATCGATGGGTGCGACCCGGGGGCACGCTGTTCGCGCTTTTCACCCAGACCCCGTGGCGCAGCGGTCCGCCCTTCCATTCCTCGCCGGAGGCGATGCGGGAGCTGTTCACGGAGGACACCTGGATCTGGCCCGCCGAGGCTGATCTGTCTGTGCCCCACGAGGCCGGGTTTACCGAGCTGGGGTATCGGCTGGTCCGTCGGCCTGCTCAACCCGATACTTGAGTGCCTGATTCATGGCCTCGAAGCCCCGGCGCGTGGCCCTGGCCGTGAGCCACCACATCAACGGCAGCAGGATGCCGCTGAATTTTTCGCGATGCAGCAGCCGCGTGCCGCCACGCTCCTCATCCGCCTCCAGCATGAACCGGTGTTCACCATCGAACAGTCCGGGAACACCGAGCCGCCCGAGCCAGCTCAATTCCCGGGCGGGCATCGCCCGTAAGACTTGCGGGCGGAAGCGCATGGGGCGAAGGCCCGGCGGTTCGATGGTCACGTCGAGTCGCGCCCCCGTGTCTGCCTCTCCGCTGATGGAACGAATAAACGGGTTCCACTCGGGGTAGGCGCGAAAATCCAGCAGAACCGCCCAGACCGCCAGGGGATCGGCCTGGATGTGAATCTCGGTGACGATCTCGCGCCGCATACGCCGCCTCCCTCGCCCGCATTCGGGGTGTCGTGGTTTACTTATCACTACGTGCACAACGAGTGACATGCTTCCTTAAAGCGCTTCGTTTTTATACAATCGCGCACCTCGTGAGACCCAGCCGGCTGATGCGCTCTCGGCGTGCGTTGTCTGCCACCCGCCCGACGGCGATACGGAGTGTCCATGAACCAGCAACAGCAAGATTCCTATCTCAACGACTGGACCCAGCGCCAGGAGCTGGCCGAAGAAATGCTGCCCCTGATCGGCAGGCTCTACCGCGACCGCGGCGTGGTCCTGCGGATCTACGGCCGCACCCTGATCAACTGCAGCCCGATCGACATCCTCAAGGCACACCGCTTCGTAAAACAGTATGAGCCCGAGGGGTTGTCCATTCACAATACCCTGCCGATACTCCAGGAGCTGGCGCAGATGGATCTCTCGCCGGCACGCTTGGATCTGGGCAAGCTGACAACAGGCTATCTCAACAATACGGACAAGGAAGAATCCGTCCGCCAGTACCTCGCGCGCAAGTTGGATAGCATCCTCGGGGGGCGCGGCTCACTGCAGCTGACAGACCGCCATGACGTGGTCCTCTACGGTTTCGGCCGCATCGGCCGCCTGCTGGCCCGACAACTGATCGAGCGCACCGGCAGCGGCAATAAGCTACGCCTGCGCGCCATTGTTGTGCGCAAGGGCAAGGGTCACGACATTGCCAAACGTGCCAGCCTGCTGCGGCGCGACTCGGTTCACGGGCCCTTCGACGGCACCATCACTGTGCTCGAGGATGCCAACGCGCTGCTGGTCAACGGCAACTTCATTCAGGTGATCTATGCCGATTCCCCGGAGGACATCGACTACACGCAGTACGGCATTGAGAATGCGCTAATCGTCGATAACACCGGCAAGTGGCGTGACCCGGAAGGCCTGGGGCTGCACCTGAAGGCCAAGGGAGCCGCCAAGGTCCTGCTCACCGCCCCCGGCAAAGGCGACATGCCCGACATCGTCCACGGAGTGAATAGCCACGACCTGCGGCCGGATGACACCATCGTCTCGGCGGCAAGTTGCACGACCAACGCCATCGTGCCGGTGCTCAAGGCGATTAACGACGAGTTCGGCATCGAGCACGGCCACGTTGAGACGGTGCACGCCTATACCAACGACCAGAACCTCATCGACAATTATCATCCCGGATCCCGTCGCGGGCGCAGCGCGCCACTCAATATGGTGCTCACGGAAACCGGCGCCGCCAAGGCTGTTGCCAAGGCACTACCGGAACTCAAGGGGCGTTTGACCGGCAACGCGATTCGCGTCCCCACCCCGAATGTCTCGCTGGCGGTGCTGAACCTGAACCTCGGCCGGGAGACAAGCAAGGAGACACTCAACGAGTATCTGCGGGACATTGCCCTGCATTCGAGCATGCAGGAGCAGATTGACTACACGGCGTCGACGGAGGTGGTCTCCACCGACCTGGTGGGCTCCCGCCATGCCGGCGTCGTGGACTCGGCGTCCACGCTGGTCAATGGTGACAAGTGCGTGCTGTATGTCTGGTACGACAATGAGTTCGGCTACAGCTGCCAGGTGGTCCGGGTGATGCAGCAGATGGCGGGGCTGCATTTCCCCAGCCTGCCCTGAAGGCGCTCTCGTGGTCCGGAAGACAACGAGCGTTCATCGCCGGCCGGCGCTGCGTAAACCCGGGGCCGATGGCGCCAAACGCGGTGGAAACCAAGCTTGACCATCCCGTGATTCGACCTGAATCGCTGGTGCCCTGACCGACCTGACCGATTACGTGCGCCCGCATCGCGCGCGCACCATGCAGCGCGCGCTAGACCATGTTCAAGCGGTAGATTTCCATGAGCACTTGAACGCGGGCGCGATCATCGTCCGCAACCTCGGTGAATTCCAGGCCGGTGTGATGAAACACGGAGCTGCTTTCCTTGCGTGACCAGACAGGCCGTGCCTCCAGCACGATCTCCTGGGCACCGTGGATGGGCCGCTCGAGTTCCAGCCGCAGGCGAATCGACTCTTCGCCGTCAGGCAGCGTGAGCGGCTGCTGGCTCTGCAACATCAGCCCGTAGACGCTTACATCGGCGAGATAACCCACGAGCTCGTCGGTGTCCGCACGAAATACGCGCAGATAATGATCCAGCACTTCCCTGGGTGTACGCCGCACATCATCAGCGGTTGCCATTGGCACCTCCCTTAATCGCGCCGGAGCTTTGCCGTGTCGTTTGCACGCAGCTCCATGTTACAACGCTTTTGCTGTCAGGCCGTAGCCCACTTTCTGGCGCCATAGTGCCCCATCTCACTGGTTGTGACTGGCGAACGCGTCCATCTTTTCGCCATTTGCAAACGTAAACACCTCGTACGCATCCCGACGATTGCCCATCTCCATGCCGGGAGAGCCAATGGGCATGCCCGGCACCGCAATGCCATCCACCTCCGGGCGATCCGCCAGCAGTCGACGGACGTCCTCGGCAGGCACATGGCCTTCAACCACGTAGCCTTCGACAAATGCCGTATGGCAGGACGCCAGCTTTCGCTGCAAACCCGCTTCTTGCTTGATCGCGTTGAGTTCCTGCTGACCCACGTCGTGCGCCTCAACGTCAAATCCTTCGTCGCGCATGTAATCCACCCAGGCGGTACAGCAGCCGCACTGAGGCGTTTTGTAGACCGTGACCAATGCGGATGGGCTACCAGAGGTGGCCGGGGCGGTGGCGGTCGCAGCCCAGGCCAGCGCCAACGCGGCGCCAATCAACAGTGCCACACCTATGTAGAGCACAGCGGAAAAACGGGATCGCTTCATGACCTGCATCTTGACTCTCCATGGACCTGCCTTTCACTTTGAAGACGGCCCCACCGATACGCACCGGCCATGGCCGCTGCCGCGGATTCCGCATTCCAGCGCTGTGACCAACCCGGCACGCGATGATGCCGGCTCGGCGCGCGTTCTGATGCATGCAGTGCGCGCTACAGCGGCTCACTGCGTCAATCAGGACATTAGCATACGCGCCCGGGGTAGTGCGCACCTCATCGCCGTCATTATTTCAGCCTTCGCCGCCGCCTGGAACCTATTTCGCAACAATCGCGCACTGGCGTTCGTCGATCCCGCGGGCAGGCATGGCACCGCCGTGACTACTCCCAATCGAAGCGCGGCAAATCGTCGAACAGCCGCCGCAGCCCATCGCTCCATCGCTTGCGGATCGAGGCAAAATACGGTGAATTGAGCTTGTACCGCAGAGCACGGGGCCTCTCCAGCGTGTCCTTCGGGTAGATCATAAGGTCAAGCGGTGGCCCCACCGAGAGGTTGCTGCGCATGGTCGAATCGATGGAGACCAGCGCACAGCGCACGGTATCCTCCAGCGAGAGCGACGGCGAAATGATGCGGTCAAGGATAGGCTTGCCATACTTGGTTTCGCCGATCTGCAGGAAGGGTTGCTCCTGGGAGCAGGTGATGAAATTGCCCCGGGGATAGATGAGGAACAACCCCGGTTCCTGATTGCCGATCTGCCCGCCCAGGATAAAGCTTGCTTCCAGGGACACGTTGCCCGCGCCGGGCCCTTCCGGCGCATGTCGCGCCTGCACGCGTCGACTCACCTCTCCCACGTACTGCGCCGCCTCGGGGAGAAATCGCGCCTCGGAAAGCGCGCCGCCGGACTCGGCATTGCGCTGCATCTCCGTGACGACGGCCTGCGTTGTGGCCAGATTTCCGGCGCTGAGGAGTACGAAGACCCGGTCACCCTCCCAGATGAACGGGTGCAGCTTGGGGTAGGTATTGATGTGATCGAGGCCCGCATTCGTGCGCGAATCGGCCGCAAATACAAGCCCGGCATCCACGGCGGCAGCGAGACAATATGTCATCGGTTACTTCCTCAACCCAATTCCGGGACACCTCAGGTCTCAAAACGAGACCGTCACCACACCACGGACGTCAGCCGGCCGGCCTCCATCGAGGCCCGGCTGTGCAGCAACCGCCTCGACGCCGGCATCCAGCCAGGACGTCAGGGTGACACCGGCCTGAAGCCCGATCACCAGGTCGAGATTAGACTTTTCCGCGGGCCCACGCACCCGGGAAATCCCGGCGCGCCCCCCCAGGAAAATCCGAGGGCCGACATAGCGGCTGAAACGGTAGAACAGACCGTGGGAGCGCACGCGCTGCTCCCGCCCCGGCGCCACCTCCGGCGCCGTCCTCGAGGCGGCGTACTCGTAACCCAACTCGAATAGCCATAACCCCTCGCGTTCGGTCTCCAGGCGTGCGCGGTAGGTCAGCTGCACCGCGGCCACTGTTCCCGCATCTCCGAAGCCCTGGTCCTCGTCGGCATACCACTGGCCGCCATACGCAACCCCCAGGCCCCAACGGCTGGAAGCTGTGGACTGCGGGGGATCCAGATCAACGGCAGGCACCTCATCGGCGGCCACCCGCTGCGGCCCCGCTGCGAGCAGGCCGCAGATCAAAGCCCCGTGACACATCAGGCGCCCGGACCAGCCGCGGCAACACTGTCTCAATCTCATGCGCAGAAATTGTGTGGCAGCGTTGACGCCAGAGCAAGCACCTTCGAGAACCTACCCGCCAGGCACGCGTGGGGCGACTGGGTGCAAGGTCCCTCCTGTGACAGCGCTGATCCACGCCAGCGCTTCCGCAAGCAATGGTTCGGCCTGTGCATAATGTACAATCGAGCGGCGGTGCCAAGTCGACTACGGGAACACCCACGACCTGGCTCTCCCTTTCACCAACTGACGGATCATCTCACGCCATGGCGGACACCACCCCCTCCCGGGCCGCATTGAGGACACTGCCGGAATGGCTGGAGCTTGAGGAGCATGCGACGGCCATCCGTGAGCTGCGTATTCGTGACCTCTTCCGGGCCGATGGCCACCGCTTCGAGCGCTTCAGCATGGCGACGGAACGGCTGTTGCTTGATTTCTCCAAGAACCTCGTGGACGCCAATACTCTCAAGCTTCTGGGCGCGCTGGCTCAACGGCGCGAACTGGAGGCCTGGATCGAGCGTCTGTTCGCCGGCGAGCCGGTCAACAACACCGAGAACCGCCCCGCCATGCACATGGCGCTGCGCAATCGCGGCAGTGGCGCCATGTACGTCGGCGGCCGCGATGTCATGCCGGAGGTGGAACGGCAGCTCACCCGCATGCGCCTGTTCGTCAACCGCCTGCATCGCGGCGAGTACCGGGGCTGTACCGGTCGCGTGATCACCGACGTGGTCAACATCGGCGTCGGCGGTTCCGATCTGGGCGCGGTCATGGCCACCGAAGCGCTGGCGCCCTACCGCACCAACGCCATTCACATGCATTTCGTGAGCAGCATCGATGGCGTGCACGTCACCGATGTCCTGGAGCGGGTAAACCCCAAGACGACGCTGTTTATCATCTCATCAAAATCCTTCACCACGCTGGACACCATGACCAACGCGCGCACGGCGCGGGACTGGTTCCTGCGCCAGGTGCAGGACGCCGAGGCCATGGCACAGCATTTCCTCGGGGTCTCGGCGAACAACGCGGCCATGGGCGAGTACGGCATCGCCGAGGAGAACCGTTTCCGCATCTGGGACTGGGTCGGCGGCCGCTATTCCCTCGCCTCGTCGGTGGGGCTACCGGTGGCCATCGCTGTGGGCATGAAGAACTTCGAGGCCATGCTGGACGGCTTCCACGCCATGGATCAGCACTTCCGCACCGCCCCGTGGGACCGCAATATGCCGGTTCTACTGGGGCTTCTGGGCGTCTGGTACACCAATTTTCAGGGCGCGCCAGGCCATGTCGTGCTCCCGTACGATCACCGCCTACACCGCTTCCCCGCCTATCTGCAGCAGCTGGAAATGGAGAGCAACGGCAAGTGCGTCACCCGCGACGGCACCCCGGTGGACTACGACACCGGCGCCATCGTCTGGGGCGAGGTCGGCCCCAACGCCCAGCACTCGTTCTACCAGCTCCTGCACCAGGGCACGCGCCCCGTGATGGCCGATTTCCTCGCCCCCGCCCACGGTTCCGCGGAATACCCCCAACATCATGACCTGGCGCTGGCCAATTGTTTCGCGCAAACCCGGGCGCTCATGGAGGGGCAGAGCGCCGAGCAGGCGCGGCGGGAGATGGAGGCGACCGGCATGGCTGCGCAGCAGCTGGAGCAGGCGATTGCGCACAAGGTGCACCCGGGCAACAAGCCGAGCAATACCATTCTTTTCGATCGCCTCGATCCGGGCACCCTGGGGGAGTTGGTCGCGCTCTATGAGCACAAGGTGTTCGTGCAGAGCGTCATTTGGGACATCAACCCATTCGACCAGTGGGGCGTGGAACTGGGCAAGAAACTCGCCAAGGAGCTTCTGCCCGCGGTCACGGGCGAGCAGGAGCCCACCGACGCGGACCCCTCAACACGGGGTCTGATCGCGTACCTCCGCCAATGTCGGGGCGGGTAGCGGGCCACGCCCCCCGGTTACGGCGCGACTGACTATTGCGCAAGCACTGGCGCACCTTGTAGTTTTGCACACAAGTCCCAACCATCAACAGCAAAGGATCCTGCCATGAACCGACGTATTCGCAAGGCCGTATTCCCTGTCGCCGGCCTGGGCACCCGCTTCCTTCCTGCCACCAAGGCGAGCCCCAAGGAAATGCTCCCTGTGGTGGACAAGCCGCTGATCCAGTACGCGGTGGAAGAAGCCGTGGCGGCGGGAGCGGATACGCTGATCTTCGTCACCGGCCGCACGAAGCGTGCCATCGAAGACCACTTCGATAAAGCCTACGAGCTGGAAGTAGAGCTGGTGGCAAAACAGAAATACCGGATGCTGGAACTGGTGCGCAGCACCGTGCCCGAGGGCGTCAACTGCATCTATATCCGCCAGGGGGAAGCGCTGGGCCTGGGGCATGCGGTGCTGTGTGCCCAGCCCGTCGTTGGCGACGAGCCGTTTGCCGTCATCCTCGCAGACGACCTCATCGACGGCGGGGGCGAACGGGTGCTCTCGCAGATGGTGCGCGCGTTCGACGAGCATCAATGCTCGCTGGTGGGCGTTGAACGCGTACCCATGGGAGAGACCGGGAGCTATGGCATCGTCAGCTGCCAGGATTTCGCGGAGAGCATTTCGGCAATCGACGCCATCGTGGAAAAACCCGACCCGGCCGAGGCCCCGTCCAACCTCGCCGTGGTCGGCCGCTACATCCTGACATCAGGGATTTTCGAGCAATTGAAGCACACCGCACCGGACAACAAGGGCGAAATCCAGCTCACCGATGCCATCTCCACGCTGCTTGAACGCGAGCGCGTGCTGGCGCACGAATTCAGTGGCACGCGCTATGACTGCGGCAGCAAACTGGGCTACCTCAAGGCGACCGTGGAATACGGCCTGCAGCATGCGGAACTCGGGCCGGCGTTCGCGGAGTACCTCAGCACGCGATAGACGGCGATGCACTCTCGGCGCGGTTTCGACGGTGCATGACGCCCCCGGCTCATGCACCGTCGATCCGTACTGGTGCGGGAGTGCCCTGCCCGTCGACAACCCGCGCCCGGCCAGGGCTCACGCCGAGACGATGAAATACCCGTTATGCAGATCGTCCTTGTTGTAGCGCAATGGCGTGCGCTCGTCCTCCGCCATCACGACATGCCCCCCGGCCGCCTCGACAATGGCCTGGCCGGCACCCGTGTCCCATTCCATGGTTGGGCCGAAACGCGGATACAACGTCGCCCGTCCCTCGGCCACGGCACAGAACTTCAACGAACTCCCCACCGGCACCTCATCGGCGACATGAATCCGTTGCAGGTACTCCGCGAGCTCGCCACTGGGGTGTGACCGGCTCTTGACCACCGCATGGCCGTTATCCGGCGCACGCACCGCAAGCGGCTGCCGGGGACCATCGGCCGACTGGCGCCAAGCGCCCGCACCGACCACGCCCGCGTAGGTCATCCCCAGCGCCGGCGCGTGAATCACCCCCCAAACCGGGCGTTCCCCCTCAATCAGGGCGATATTCACCGTGAACTCGCCATTGCGCTTGATGAACTCCTTCGTCCCATCCAGCGGATCCACCAGCCAAAAGCGCGACCATTGCCGACGCTCCGCCACGGGCACATCCGCCCCCTCCTCCGAGAGGACGGGAATCGTCGGCGTCAACGCCCGCAGCTCCCGATCAATGATCCCATGTGCCGCCCGGTCTGCCGCCGTCAGCGGGGAGTTGTCCTCTTTTGTCTCAACGTCAAACTCGGGACCGTCGTAGATCGCGAGGATGGCGTCGCCGGCGCGGCGAGCGATGGCGATGACTGCTTCGAAATCGGGGTGGGTCATGATTGGCTCCGTGACGTATCCTTGACTCATGCGAGATCGATGAAGCCCTGGCGCTCCAGATGCAGGATCACTTGCTGCGCCAGCTCGTCGGCGGAATAGCGCGACGTGTCCACCACCACCTCGGCATGCTCCGGCTCCTCGTAGGGATCATCAATGCCCGTGAAGTGCTTGATCTGCCCCGCGCGCGCCTTGGCGTAGAGCCCCTTGCGATCGCGCTCCTCGCAGACCTCCAGCGGCGTGGCCACATACACTTCGACAAATCCTCCCCCTTGGCTCACCATCTCCCGTACCTCGCGGCGCGTCGCCCGATAGGGTGCGATGGGCGCGCAGATCGCGACCCCGCCATTTTTCGTGATCTCGCTGGCCACGAACCCGATACGCCGGATATTGATCTCCCGATGCTCCTTGGAAAACCCCAGCTCACTCGACAGATGCTTGCGCACCAGGTCGCCGTCGAGCAGCGTCACCGGTCGCGTGCCGTGCTCCATCAGCTTCGCCATCAACACATTGGCGATGGTGGATTTACCCGAACCGGACAGGCCCGTGAAAAACACCGTGAGACCCTGCTCGCGCTTGGGCGGGAACGCCTGCCGCAGACGCCTGATCACCTCCGGATAGGAAAACCAGTCCGGCAGCTCCAAGCCCTCCTTCAGGCGTCGCCGCAGCTCCGTGCCGGAGATGTTCAGCACGCGCCCACTCTCCGGCACCTCGGACCGCGGCACGTATTGCGCGAGGTCCTCGACATAAACCATCTCCTCGAACGGCTGCATGACAACGCCCAGCTCATCCTGATAGGCGCGGACCATCTCCTGGGCATCGTAGGGGCCGTAGAACTCCTCTCCCTGGCTGTCTTTACCCGGCCCGGCATGGTCGCGGCCGACGATAAAGCGCGTGCAGCCGTGATTCTTGCGGATGATCGCATGCCAGATCGCCTCCCGGGGCCCACCCATACGCATGGCCAGCGGCAGGAGGCTGAGCTGCGTGGTCTGCTCCGGGAAATGCTTGATCACCTCCTGGTAGCAACGCACGCGCACGAAGTAGTCCACATCGCCCGGCTTGGTCATACCCACCACCGGGTGGATCAGCAGATTCGCCTCACCCTTTTGCGACGCCCGCTTGGCCAGCTCCACGTGGGCCCGGTGCATCGGGTTGCGGGTCTGGAATGCGACCACGTTGTTCCAGCCCATTTTCATGAACCACTCGCGCAGCTCGCGCGGGGTGTGGCGCAAGTGCTTGAACGTATGATGCGGCGGCAGCTCGATTCCCTCCAGCGGTCCACCGAGGAACACCGGATGGGTCTGGTGGAACAGCCGAAAGACCTCCGGATGCACCTCGTCGGCGGTCCCGTAAACCTGCTCTGCCTGCCTGCGCATATCCGCGCGATACGTGTCCTCCACCGTCATGACCGCCAGCACCATGCCCTCCGGGTGGCGCAGGGCAATGCGCGCACCGGGGTTCAGGCCGCCGGCGAACGCCTCGGTGACATCCAGGTTCAGCGGGATGGGCCAGAGTGTGCCATCGGCGAGGCGCATATCAGCACAAACGCGCTCGTAGTCCTTTTGCCGAAGGAAACCGTCCAGCGGCGAAAAACCACCGTTGAGCAACAGCTCGATATCGCACACTTGACGCTCGGTGAGGTCCCAGGATGGCAGGTCCCGTGATTCCTGTCGCAGCGCTGCGGCACGATGCGAATCCACCAGCAGTTCCTTGAGGGCGCCACCATGGGGCGGGGTCAGAGCTTCGGATGCCTCAGTCATTTGCAAGAACCTCACTCAAACATGGAAGTATGAAAAATGTCCGCAGCGCCATCAGGGCCACGGTCAACGCCCCTGCCCTCGCGCGCTTGTGCGAGCGCCCAGTGTCCTGCAACCCAGGTTCGCTGGCTTACAGAACACTAGAACCCCCACACCAGCGGGATGATCAGCACAGCCACCACCGCCGTGATCAGATTCAACGGTAGACCCATACGGAGAAAATCCGAGAAATGGTAACCCCCGGGTCCGTACACCATGAGGTTGGTCTGATAACCGATGGGTGTGGCGAAGCTCGCCGATGCAGCCAGCATAATGGCGATCACGAACGGCATGAGACTCACGTCCAGATCACTGGACACGGCCAGGGCGATCGGGAACATCAGCAGCGCGGCGGCATTGTTCGTGATCACTGCCGTAAAACCGGCCGTCAACAGGTAAATGGCAGCCAGATTCACGAGCGGCTGATCCCCGACGAGCTCAATCACGGCATGGGCCGTGACCATGGCGACGCCCGTCTTGTCCATGGCGACGCCAAGCCCGAACGCGGCGGCGATGACCAGCAGCACGGACCAATCGATATTGCGCCGCGCCACCTCCACCGTGCAGCAGCCCGTCAGCAGCATTCCGGCCGCGGCCAGCAGGGCCGCTTCCAGCATGCTGAGCCAGCCGAAACCGGCAGTCACCACCATCACGCCCAGCAAGGCCACCGCCACCGACGCGCGCTCATGGCGTGGCGGCGAGGAATCCTCCACCTGACTGACCAGAAAGAAGTCGCGGCTGTTGCGCTGTTGGTCAACGAACGACTGACGCGCTTCCAGCAGCAGGGTATCGCCGGGCTGGATGACAATATCGCCGATCTTGCCGCCGAGCCGTTCGCCGTTACGCGCCACCGCGATCACGACTGCGTTGTACCGGGACCGGAACCGCCCGTCCCGGATGGTCTGACCCACCACCGGACACGTGTCGGAGACCACCGCCTCGATCATGGTGCGCTGGGAGCGCAGGCCTTCGAGCTTGAACACCTGGTCCGTGGCCGGCGTCAGGCCGCGGATCTTCTGCAGCTCCACCACGGAGCTCACAACGCCTACGAAGACCAGCCGGTCGCCGGCCTGAAGCTTCTCGCGGGGCGAGACGGCCGGCAGGACGGAGCCGTTGCGGTCAATCTCAGCGAGGAACATGCTCGACAGGCGACGCAGCCCGGCGTCCTCGATGGACTTGCCCACCAGCGGTCCGTCCGGATCCACCAGCATCTCGACGCTGTACTCGCGCGGGTCGGTCAGGCGGCTGATGGCCGGCTGGCGATCCGGCAGCAGCCACCGGCTGGTGAGCAGGATGAAGCCCAGACCCACAATGGCCACCGGCACCCCCACCCAGGCGATGTCGAACATGCGCAGTCCCTCGCCGGTGCGGTCGACGACCAGGCCATTGACCACCAGGTTCGTACTGGTACCGATCAGCGTGCAGGTCCCGCCCAGGATCGCCGCATAGCTCAATGGGATCATGAGCTTCGAGTTAGAGAGCTCGAACTTGCGTGCCCATTCGTTGACCGCCGGGATAAGCATGGCCACCACGGGCGTGTTGTTGAGAAACGCGCTGAGGAAAGCCACCGGGCTCATGAGCTTGAGCTGTGCGTGCGTCAGGGATCGCGGCCGGCCCAGCAGGCGCTGGACGATCCAGTGGATGCCGCCGGTTTCCTGCAACCCGGAGACCACGACGTACAGGACGGCCACGGTAATCAGGCCCTCATTGGCCAGACCGCCGAACGCATCGCTCGGCTGCAGTACGCCCGAGAGCAGAAGTATGGTAACCGCACCGAGGAAGACCATGTCCGTGGCCAGTCGCGTGAACGTGAGCACGCCAAGCACGCCCCCCACGACTGCAATAGTCAACCAGGCCTCCCATCCCAAGGCGGACTACTCCTCCGGTAAATAGCGCCGACAGCGGGCGCAACAGTGGGAAATTCAAACGCTCATGATGAATCCGGGGCGCGACGCGCCCTGCCCCCGAAAGCCATGCACTCTACCGCCGCTCCCTTAGAAGCGAAAGTACTGATTCGTCATAGGAGCAGACGCGACAAGAATAAAGAACGCGCTGCACGATGCATGGCGACCAGGAGGGGGATCGTTTCGAGCTTCCTTGGCTCATGCGAACGACTGCACGCTCTCACCGCGGCCGATGGCGTAATAGGTGAACCCGAAGTCCGCCAAGCGTCCGGGATCGTAGACGTTGCGCCCGTCGACGATAACAGGCTGCTTCAGTGCGGCGCGAATCCGATCGAAATCCGGACTGCGGAACTGCTGCCATTCAGTACACAGCACCAGGGCATCCGCGCCCTCGAGCACGTCGTACGCGTTGCTGCAAAGGGTCAGCTGCGCGGTCTCACCGTAGATGCGCTGCGTCGCTTCCATGGCCTCCGGGTCATAGGCTCGCACCCGGGCTCCGGCCGCCCACAGCGCCTCCATGAGCGTGCGGCTGGGGGCCTCGCGCATATCATCGGTGTTGGGCTTGAAGGCAAGGCCCCACACGGCGATGGTGCGCCCCCGCAGATCACCCTGGAAATGCTGTTCCAGGCGCTGAAACAGCACCTGTTTCTGCCGCGCGTTCACCGACTCCACCGCATCCAGGATCATGGGCTCAAAGTCGACCTGGCGCGCGGTCCGGGCCAGCGCCTTGACGTCCTTGGGAAAGCAGGAACCACCATACCCGCAACCGGGGTAGATGAAGTGATAGCCGATGCGGGGATCGGAGCCGATACCATGGCGCACCGACTCGATATCCGCGCCGAGGCGCTCGGCGAGCCCGGCAAGCTCGTTCATGAAACTGATCTTGGTGGCCAGCATGGCGTTGGCCGCGTACTTCGTGAGCTCCGCGGAGCGCACGTCCATGACCAGCACCTTCTCCTGCTTGCGACCGAAAGGGGCGTAGAGATCGCGCATGAGGCGCGTCGCACGCGCGTCGTCGCTGCCGACCACCACACGGTCGGGTTTCATGAAGTCACTGATGGCGGCGCCTTCCTTGAGGAACTCCGGGTTTGAGACCACGGCGAAGGACACCTCCACACCGCGTGCCGCGAGTTCCTCGCGCAGGGTCTGCCGCACCCTGTCCGCCGTGCCCACCGGTACCGTGGACTTGTTCACGACCACCCGGTAGCCGTTCATGTGCCGGCCGATGCTTTGCGCCACCTGCACGACGTGCTGCAGATCCGCTGAGCCGTCCTCCTCGGAGGGCGTCCCCACGGCGATGAACTGCAACAGGCCGTGCTCCACCGCCTGCGCGACATCCGTGGTAAAACGCAGCCGGCCCGCCATGCGACTGTCCAGCATCATGTCCTCGAGGCCCGGCTCGTAGATCGGCACCTCACCGCGATTCAGCCGCTCCACCCGCTCCTGATCGATATCCATGCACAGCACATCATTGCCCGTCTCCGCCAGGCAGGCGCCGGTGACAAGCCCGACATAGCCGCTTCCGTAAATGGTGATCTTCATTGTGTTATACCCCGTAATAGCTCCGGTACCACGCGACGAAACGGCGAACACCCTCTTCCACGGGCGTGTCGGGACGGTATCCCACGTCGCTCACCAATTCTTCGGCGTCCGCCCAGGTGTCCGGTACATCGCCCTGTTGCATGGGCAACAGCCGTTTCTCCGCCTCCTGGCCGAGGCATTCTTCCAGCACCTGGATATAGCGCATCAGCTCGACTGGCCGGTTGTTGCCGATGTTGTAGAGCCGGTAGGGGGCAGCACTGGTGGCCGGATCCGGGGCATCCCCGGACCACTCCGGGTTGGCGGTGGCGACGCAATCCATGGCCCGCACCACGCCCTGCGCAATGTCGTCGACATAGGTGAAATCGCGACGGTGATTGCCGTAGTTGTAGACCTCGATGGGCTCGCCGGCGAGGATTGCCTTGGTGAACTTGAACAACGCCATATCCGGCCGCCCCCAAGGCCCATAGACCGTGAAAAAGCGCAAACCGGTCACCGGCAGCCCGTACAAATGGGCGTACGTATGGGCCATGAGCTCGTTGGCCTTTTTCGTGGCCGCGTACATGGACAGGGGATGATCCACGTTCTGATGCACGGAGAACGGCATGGCCGTATTGGCGCCGTAGACAGAACTAGTGGAGGCATAAACCAGATGCTCGACGCCGGTCTCGCGGCAGGCCTCGAGCACGTTCATGTAGCCGACGACGTTGCTGTCGACATACGCGTGGGGGTTTTCCAGGGAATAGCGCACCCCGGCCTGGGCGGCGAGATGAATAACGCGATCGAAATGCGCATGCCGGAACAGCGCCATCATGCCGGCCTGGTCCGCCACGTCAAGGCGCACGAACCGAAACCGCTGGTGTGTGCGCAACTGTGCCAGCCGCGCCTCTTTCAGCGTGACGTCATAATAGTCGTTGAGGTTATCCAGGCCCTCCACGGTGTCGCCACGCTCAAGGAGCAACTGCGCCACGTGGAAGCCAATAAAGCCCGCCGCACCGGTGACCAGTACCTTCATGGTGTCCCTTTCCCTGCCCGTCCTAGAAGAGGCCCGCCGCGCAGGTCCGCTTCGGGACCTCGCGACGGGATTGGGCATGGTACCCGGCTGGCAGCGCTTGAACCAGCGGTCAGGGCTTTCCGACCAACCGCAGCCCGCGCCGATCCATCCGTCGGGTTACGCGCAACGGTTGCGGCGGTTAGGTCGGCGACTTAGAACAGACCCACAATCTGCTCGTTCTCGTCAATATCAATGTGGCCGGCCGCCGGGTTCCCACCGAGCCCGGGCATGGTGCGGACCTCACCGCAGAGGGCATAGACGAAGCCGGCACCGGCGGACAGGCGAACCTCCTTGACCGGCAGGGTCCAGCCCGTCGGTGCACCCTGCAGCGACGCATCCGCGGACAGCGAGAGGTGCGTCTTGGCGATGCATACCGGGAGTTCTCCATAACCCTGGTACTGGTACCTGTCGATCTGCTTGCGGGCCTCGACGCTGAAGGCCACACCTTCGGCGCCGTAGATCCGCGTGGCAATGCGCTTGATCTTGTCGTCCAGGTTCATCTCTTCGGGATAGAGGAACTCGAACTGGTTCGGCTCTTCCGCAGCCTCGGCCACGGCCTCGGCCAGCTCCGCCGCTCCCCAACCGCCGTCGCGCACATGCGTGCACAGCGCCACCCGCGCCCCCGCGCGCTCGGCCACATTCCGGATTGCCTCGTGCTCGGAGGCGAAATCCGAGGGGAAGACGTTGATCGCCACCACAGGGGAGATGCCGTGGATACGGATATTCTCGATCTGCTTGCGCAGATTGTCGGCACCGGCGTAAACGTCGTCCGGGCTCTCGGCAGTCATCTCCTCGGGCAGGGGCCGCCCGGGCACCACGCGGAACTTGCCGGAGTGGAACTTAAGCCCGCGCACGGTGGCGACCACGACGGCGGCGTCCGGCACCATGCCGGAGGCACGGCACTTGATGTTGAAGAAACGCTCGGCCCCCATGTCCGCGCCAAAGCCCGCCTCGGTAATGAGATAATCGCTGGTCCGCAGGGCGATACGGTCCGCGACGATGGACGAGTTGCCATGGGCAATATTGCCGAACGGGCCCGCATGCATGAGCGCCGGCGTATGTTCCAGGGTCTGTAGCAGGTTCGGCTTCAGGGCGTCCTTGAGCAATGCCGTCATGGCACCAGCCGCGCCGATATCCTCGGCCGTGACCGGCTGATTGCTGCGGGTGTACCCCACGACAATGCGCCCGAGCCGCAGGCGCAGATCGCTCAGCGAATGCGCCAGCGCCAGGATCGCCATGACCTCCGATGCGGCAGTGATCTCGAACCCGGTCTGGCGCGTGAACCCGTCAGCCTGCCCGCCCAGGCCAATGACCACGTTGCGCAGGGCGCGGTCATTGATATCCATGCTGCGCGTCCAGCTAATGCGCTGCGGGTCCAGATCCACGCCACGGCGGTGATGCAGGTGATTGTCGATCATGGCCGCGAGTAAATTGTGCGCCGACGCCACGGCATGAATGTCGCCGGTCAGGTGGAGATTGATCCGCTCCATGGGGATGACTTGGCTGTACCCGCCTCCGGCCGCGCCTCCCTTAATACCAAGGGTCGGCCCCATGGACGGCTGGCGCAGCGCGACCGAGGCCGTGCGCCCCACATGATAGAACCCCTGGGCGAGGCCGATGGCGGTGGTGGTCTTGCCCTCACCCAGCGGCGTCGGCGTAATGGCGGACACCACCACGTAGCGCCCCCTGGGCCGGTCGGCCAGCGCATGTATGGCCGCCAGATCGATCTTGGCGACGTCATGGCCGTAGGGCTCCACATGGTCGGGGTCCAGCCCCATCGCGGCGGCGATTTCGGTAATGGGCCGCCGCGGGGTGTGCCGCGCAATCTCCAAGTTGCTGGGCAGGACCTCAGCCACCGCGGCCTCCACCTCTTTCACGCTCGTTGCCATGCTTTCCCCCTCGTCCGGCTCTGTTGCCACATCGTGAAATGGCATTATCCCGGGCGTGCGCCGGAACCAATTGCTTGTGGGCGCCGTCAAAGGGTTTGCGGACGACAACGTGTTGTCATCGCAACGCTTGAAGCAGTTCTTGAATCCGCCTCCAAGGGCCGCAAGACGCTCCTGCATAAGCGATAGGCGTACACAGAACAGTCGGAGCGGCGTCGCTGCGGGATAAACGCAGCACGCAATCAGAAAACACCACGCGAGCGGTGTGCAATGGAGGAGAGATAGATGCCACAGCATGGACGATCGGCGAGTACTCCCAAGCGGGTCGGGTTCTTGTTGGTGCCCGGCTTTTCGCTCATGGCGTTTGCATCCGCCCTGGAGCCATTACGCATGGCCAACCAGCTGACGGAAAAGGAACTCTACACCTGGCAGCTCATCAGCCGGGATGGCAAGCCCGT
>NZ_SKOG01000289.1 GCF_007120195.1 Aquisalimonas sp. | reverse complement strand
GGCATTACGTCCTGCGGTTCGCCTCCCGGGCCGAAGACCCAATTGATGTTCTGCTCCAGCGGCGAGGCAAAGTACGTCGCCACCAGAATCGTCCAGCCGGCGGGGATCCAAAACCACAACGCCCGTTGGTCGTATCCGAGGCGCCAGACCAGCCACAGCAGGAGCACAGGCAGCACGATGTGGTACAGCGACAAGGTCTGAATGAACAGGGGAATCTCGGGGTCGAACATGTACGCCGTAGCGCCGAGCGGCGGCTGTCCACCCAGTAGTACGCCTCCGATGAAGTCGAAGATCCATACCGTCTCCGGAACCAGCGTGGCAATCACCTGCGTACTCAGTATGCGCCTATCCTCGAGCAGCACGCCCAACAGCCCGAGCAGCAGCGCCACGTTGGAAAACCACAAGAAGTTCGCCAGCCCGTGCCACCACGTATACGCCGGCACAAGGATGGCCACAAAGGCCAGATAGACCCACTTCAACCAGGAGGGTAAGACAGACCCGCCAACCATCGCATCCTCATCAAATGTGACTTTCGACCGGCGGACATGCTGCGCGAGAAAACCCTCCGTTCCAAGCCTCCGTCGAACCAATGGATCACCGGGGACGCCCATGCGTAAGTGTCAGCCTATTTGGAACCTGCGGCCATCCAGACGCGTATCTCTGTGACGCCTCTCTATGGGCCGAATGCCACGCGCGGCACTAGCGCAGGTCAGGCATGGAGGCATCGGCATCACCGATCATACGGCGCGGTCCGTAATCACGTTGGTAGGGTTCCCGCTTGCGCGACCGTACGCGTCTCGCGGGCTGGCCAACTTGGTGCGGGCGCAGCGCCGCCAGCTTCCCCGGCGTTCGGCTTCTCAGCGCGCTCGAGCGTAACCTCGGCGGCCAAACGGAGTTCGATTCCGGTACCTGACGAAACGGCGTATGAGCGAGTTCTATATTGCAATCACCGTCATTGGCGCGTCAGTTCTGTTGCTGGCACTCGTCTCACGCCCTATTGAGAGAACGCCACTGGCCCCGCCCCTGGTTATGATGCTCATCGGTATTGCGCTAGGCCCGGTGGCGCTCGACCTGCTCGATCCCGCCCAGTGGGGCAACCCCTACCTGATCCTGGAAGAAGCGGCCCGGATCACCCTGGCGATTGCGGTCATGGGCATCGCCCTCCGGTTGCCACGCGGGTTTGTCCTGCGTGAATGGCAGACCCTGGCCGTCCTTCTGTGCCTGGTCATGCCCCTGATGTGGCTAGTGTCAGGACTTTCCGCCTATTGGATTTTCGAAGTCTCCCTGCTGGTAGCTCTACTACTCGGCGCTACCCTGGCGCCCACCGACCCGGTGGTTGCGACCTCTGTTGTTACCGGTAGCGTGGCAAAGAAGAACCTGCCCAAGCATGTACGGCACACTATCTCCGCGGAGTCGGGCAGCAACGACGGGCTGGCCTATCTCCTGCTGATGTTGCCAATCCTGCTGCTCACAAGGCCGGAGCAGACTGCGCTCCGCCAATGGCTGGTGCAAACGCTGCTAGTGGAAATCGCCGGAGCAGTGGTGCTGGGCGTTCTACTAGGCCTCCTTGCCGGGTACTTCCTGGAACGCGGGGAGGACAAGGAGAATCTCGAAAGGAGCTCATTTCTCGGTTACACGCTGGCGTTGACCCTGCTCGCGCTTGGCGTAGCCAAGTTGGTTCATGTTGAGGAAATTTTGACAGTTTTCGTCACCGGGCTTGCATTCGATCACCTCGTCAGGGCGCGCGAGCGGGCGGAGGAAGAAAACGTGCAGGAAGCGGTAAACAGCTTCTTCACTTTGCCTGTCTTCGCCCTGTTCGGCCTCATGCTGCCATGGGAAGCGTGGTACGAGCTCGGCTGGAAGGGTCTCCTCTTGGCTGTGACCATCCTCTTCCTGCGCCGTCTGCCGGCAGTGCTCCTGGTGTACCGATTCGCACCGCTCATCGAAAAGCGCGATGCCTGGCTCGTCGGCTGGTTTGGCCCGTTGGGGCTGGCAGCCCTCTTCTACGCCACCCTCGCGATGAAACATACGGACGAAGGAGAGTTTATCTGGGCAACTACCACCCTCCTCGTATTCACTTCGGTGCTTGTCCACGGTCTCACCGCAAGCCCTCTGGCGAAGCAGTACGGCAGAAAATTCCGGTGACGCTCGCGGAATTGCGGGAGCTAGAGCAATGCGCACCCCCGCGACTGGGCCCCTTCTGCCCGCCGCGGGGTTCGCGCACGTCGGACCTTGAGGTACCCCGAGGCGCAGCGCCGGCTGTTAGGAACTCAGTCGCATGCGCGCGCGTACCTCACCCAATATGGATATCGACTGCAACCTTCGGATCCCCGGTGCCGTGCGGCATCGGTCAAGGAAACGCGAGGGAGGCAACGATATTCAGGCATATGCAATGCGCCACGGGATCAACCTCCAGGACCGCACCCTCCTGTGGACGGCGTTGACACAACTGCGGAGTATTGAGGATGACGGACCGCGAATTGGACGAACTCGAAACACCTATTGGCAACATTATGTCCTTGAACCCGCAATGCTGTGGACTGCATAGCTCAATGCAAGAGGTGGCACAGCTAATGAGTGACGAGGATTGCGGTGAGATTCCGGTGGTCGATGGCCAGGACAAGCTCATCGGCGTAATCACCGATCGGGATATCATCTGCCGCGGCGTCGCAAAAGGTAAACGATCAGACGCCCCTATACAGGAATTGATGACAGCCGAGCCTGTCTCGATTACTCAATTAGCAACCCTGAGAGAGTGTCTGAAAACCCTGGAGGCGCACGACATTCGGCGCCTTCCGGTGGTGGATGAACACCACTTATGCTGTGGACTTGTTTCGCAAGCCGACATTGCCCGGTACGCTTCCAACCACCTAACCGGTGAGCTCGTGAGAGATATCTCTACAGTAGCCCCGATGCGTACAGTTTAATTGTGGCTTGCCTCAGCGAGCATATCGATGAGCCAATGGAACCCGACCGCGCCCGAGGGAGCACTCCAGTCAGGTTGGCAAGTACATCCCTCGTTGTGGGGCAGAACTCGGGCACTCTACGCTGCAATTCCCCGGCTACACCCATGGCTCGACCGGGACCCACTCCTATTTGACAGGTTTGGCGTTGGACAAGGCTTTGCAACCCACGCGCTAAAGGAAAGGCACCGCGTAGTGGCCACGCGCCGGAGGATTGACATCGGGTTTCCGCTGCTCTCAGAGGGGCGCCACCGTTGCCGGGGTGGATCTTATTCGGCATCGCCTACGTGAGCAGGTTTCTATGCCCAATACCTCCGATATCCGAAAAAAGGGTTTCATTGCTTTGATGATCGCGGTGTTCATCAACGCGCTAAACGACAATTTCTTGCGCCTGGTGATTATCTTCGTAGCCATCCGGGAGTTCGTCGCCGACGATGAAGGGACGTTCCTCTATAGCCTGGTCGGTTTCATATTTCTGCTTCCCTTCGTCCTTTTCTCGCCCTACGCCGGCTACACCGGGGATCGATTTTCCAAGCAGTCCATCATCGTGTGGACTCGCTGTGCTGAGGCCGCAGTCCTGATTGGCGCCGCTCTCATGCTGGTCACTTACACCGTGGTCGGGCTGTTCGTCGTGCTCTTTGCCATGGGCTTGCAAAGCGCCTTCTTCAGCCCTGCAAAATTCGGCATTCTTCCCGAGATCGTGCGCTACCAGCAATTGTCCCGCGCTAATGGACACATGCAGCTGTGGACCTTTCTGGCAATCATTCTCGGCACGGCGCTGGCGGGTGTCGTTATGGACGTGGCCGGCGAGGAACTTTGGCTTCCTGCGGTCCTTATCGTTATCTTCTCGCTGATTGGCCTCCTGTCCAGTTTTTTCGTTACGCCTACCAAGCCGGCAGGCGACCCCTCTCCCTTCCGACTCAACCCGTTCGCCGATGTGTTCAATGCAATTCGCGAAATTCGCGAATCGTGGGTACTGTTTCTCGTGATTCTGGGAATCGCCTGGTTCTGGACGCTGGGGACTCTTTATCAGATGAACGTGCCACTGTTTGCCGAGTTGCAGCTTGGCGTGGGCGAAATGGAAACTGGCGTGATTCTCACCGCGCTCGGCGTCGGAATCGGCCTGGGAAGCGTCGTCGCCGGCTATCTGGCCGGGGGCGAGATTGAGATGAAGCATGTTCCAGCAGGGATGCTCGCAACCGCACTATTCAGCATGCTGCTCTATTTTACGGACACCAGCTATGCAGGCACGCTGGCGCTGACCTTCCTGCTAGGCGTCGGCGCAGGCTTTTTTATCGTGCCGATGAGTGCCTACTTGCAACACAAGAGCCCTTCCACGAGGCGCGGCCGCTTCATTGCCGCCAGCAACTTCCTGGCCTTTTCGGCGATGCTCGCCGCACCAGTGCTGTTCTGGGTGCTGACTGGGCCGATGGGGGTCACATCCACGCAAATCTTCGTCATCTGCGGCGTAGCCTCGCTGGCGGTGGGCATCTGGACTGTCAATTTCTACCGCAGATTTCCAGAGGAGTTTAGAGCCCGCTTATAAGGGCTGACACCTCCAGGGGTCTGCTTGCGCCATAGGGCGCTGATCCGCCAGGACTTTTATATTCGACAACGGTTAGAACGGAGGATAACCCATGTCAAAGACGGACTCCCCTCATAGAATCCTGGTCGTCGGCGGCGGCGCTGGAGGGCTGGAATTGGTGACGCACCTTGGGCGAAAGCTTGGCAAACGGCGTGATGCAGAGATTATGCTCGTCGATGCCGAACTCGCCCACATCTGGAAACCCCTCTTCCACGAGATCGCAGCAGGCACCCTCTATTCCTACGAGGACACGCTGGATTACCTGGCACAGGCCAAGCGACACCACTTCCGATTCCAATACGGACGCATGGCGGGCCTTGATCGTTCCAAGCAGCACATTCGTCTGGCGGCTGAGTTCGATGAATCCGGTGCGGAACTGGCGCCGGAACGGTGCCTCGCCTATGACACGCTGGTGATCGCTGTCGGCAGTGTGAGCAATCATTTCGACACACCGGGCGCCGCCGAGCACTGCATGTATCTGGATTCAGCGGCCGAAGCCGAGCGGTTCCAACGCATGATGGCCAGAGCCTATTTCCGGGCGCAGGTTCAGCGACAACCGCTTGCGGAAGGACAGCTGTCGATTGTGATCGTTGGCGCGGGTGCCACCGGCGTGGAACTGGCCGGCGAACTCCGCGACGCGGCTCGCAAGGCGGTGCATTACGGCCTGGATCGGATCGACCCGGACACAGACCTGAAGCTCACGCTTGTGGAGGGGGCCGACCGCGTACTCCCTGCATTGTCGCCCCGCCTCTCGGAAAGAACTTATCAGCAACTACAGGCGCTGGGCATACGGGTGATCACTGGAAACCGGGTGGTGGCCGTGACTCGCGAAGGCGTTGAGCTATCCGGTGGCGACTTCATCCCTGCAGAGTTGAAAGTCTGGTCAGCGGGTATCCAAGCACCGGACTGGCTCCGTGAACTCGATGGGCTGACAACCAACTGGGCCAACCAACTAGAGGTCGGGAGGAGCCTGCAGACCACCGAGGACCCGAATATCTTCGCGTTCGGGGACTGCGCAGCGTGCCCATTACCCGATGGTGAGGGGCTTGTTCCGCCCCGCGCACAGGCCGCCAGCCAGCAGGCCGCATTCTTGGGCAAGGCGCTGCAGCATCACCTTCGGGGACAATCGCCGGGCACCTTCACCTACAAGGACCGGGGTTCGTTGATTACGCTAAGCGAGAATCGCGCCGTGGGCCGGCTCACGGGCGGCGTCTTCGGCAACCTTGCGATAGAGGGCAAGGTTGCCCGATATGCCTACTCGGCGCTCTACCGCAAGCACCTCACTGCAGTCCATGGCATGCCTCGTGTCTTGCTCATGACACTCGCGCAGGCATTGACACGGCCTACCCGGACCCGCCT
>NZ_SKOG01000153.1 GCF_007120195.1 Aquisalimonas sp. | reverse complement strand
CTGTAGAACACCTTGGTCTGCCCGGTTGCAGTGAAGAAGTCCTCCGGCTGGGATGGAGCACCGAAGAAGAAATCGTCGTTCATGTAGATAAAATGCTCGGAGAGTCCGTCGATCCTGTGCAGGACAGACTCTATGGCATGGCTGTTGAAGGTCGGCAATGCTGCACTCGCCTGGAATAGTTCACTGTGGTCCACTATGCGGACCCGAGAGTTACCGGCCTGGTTCAACCAAGACGGACTTTGCTGGTCGGTCACAATGAAGATATTGCGGACCCAGGGCGCGAACATGGCCACGGATCGAAGGGAGTACAAAAGTTCGTTCCGGTTTTCCCAGCGGGAGCGGTTTGCGGAGCGATGGGGCACGTCATAACCTAGCGTGCGCAGGGCGGCGTCCTTACGGTCGGCCCAGTCGGGGTCAGCACCGTCAACCCAGGTATAAACGAGGTCGATGGGAAAGGTTACGTCCGTAACAGAGGGAGCCTCTAACCGCCTGATGGCTTCCTGTTGGACCGGAGAGCTCGCCACATCCGACCAGGGATTAATCCACCAGTCCGCCGCACGGGTAACGAGGCGTATACGACATGCAAACCCTTTACCGTAACGTTTTGCATCCCTTCTGGTACCGAACAGGCGGTAATACGTCAGTTCGTCAAGCCGACTGAGTGGTACAAAGAGCCTCACCAGCCACGCCACAGGGATGGAACGTGCTGGCACACTGCGTCGTCGCCCCATAACGAATACAGTCGCCTCGACAACCACACCCTCTTTAATGCATTGAGGCAGCTGACGGATGAGTGCCTGCGCCTGCCGGTGATCGGCGAAAATCTTGGTTCGCTCGCCGAGGTGCTGCCGATAGACGGGTTTGACCCCTGCGGTATCGAGGACGGATTCGACGGCTTCACGGTTCTTACGCGCCAGATCATTGCCTGTCAGAGGCTGCTGGGATGATAGTGGAGTCGGCTCCACGGGAGCGATTCGCTCCAGCAGCGTCAGTGTTCGTTTGTAGAGGCCGTACGCGAGTTTAAATAGCATGGGTTACTTCGAGCTACACACGGTAAAAGGTGGTCATTGCAGAGATGAGGCGGACGCCCGCCGGAGGACCCGCCGGATATCGTGCGGAGTAACCGGAGCGAGGTTGTTATCCACCCGTCCGGGCGTGACCATGTCTGCCGTTAGAGCCTGAAGGTCATCCGCCGCTGACACATACTGCCGGATCCGCGCCGCGACACCGAGGCGATCATTCAACTCACTGAAGCGGGCCATCAATGACTCGTGGGCCTCATTCCCGTTCGCCATTCTTGCGGCGAGGTTGATGAATCGGCCGTCATCTGCCGCGAGGTTGTGCTCTAACACCGCTGGCATCGTGTATGCGCACGCCAGCCCGTGCGGCACGCCGAAGTGTGCCGTGATGGGGTAGGACATCGAATGGCACAGCGCGGTGCGCGTCTGGCTAATGGCAAGGCCCGCCAGCAGGCTGCACTCAGCCATCTGATCCCGGGCCCGCAGCCCGCCGTCTTCCCCGGCTACAAGCCCTGGAAGGACGCCAAAGCCCAGCTGCAGCGCCCGCGTCGCGAGTTCCAGCGTGATGGGCGTCGCATTGTTGTTCCAGATGGATTCCGCCGCCTGGTTGATCGCGTCCAGCCCCGTGGAGAGCGTGATCGCTTCGGGCGCGGTATCCGTGAGTGCGGGATCCACATAGGCGGCGTAGGGGAAAACCGCGGGTCCGGCCAATGAATGCTTCTTGCGCTTCTCGTGGTCCCAAACGGTGGCAAAGGGGGTCACCTCACTGCCGGTGCCCGCCGTGGTCGGAACCGCGTACAGTGGCCTGGTTTGGGCGCCGTGATGCAGCTCGGGGTGGGCCAGAAGATCCCGCAGCGCTCTCCCCGCGCACTGACTCGACAGGGCGATCGCGAGCACCTTGGCGGAGTCGATGGAACTCCCGCCGCCAAAGGCGACTATGGCATCGAACCGCTGGTTGCGCAGCGCCTCAACAGTCGTCTCGAGGGCGAGAAGCCCGGGGTTCTCGGTGACAGTATCGACCCAGATGTGTTCCTCATCGGCCGCGAACGCCCCGAGCAGGTAGTCGTCAGTGAGCTGCCGGCGCCCGCGCTGTGTCGTCACGATCAGGCAAGTCTTGCCCGCGAACTCTTGCGCAAGGTTTTGCCGGACACCGCGGCCAAAGCTCACCTTGACCGGGTTGTGGAAGCCCCATGATTTCTCCAGGGTAAACGGAGAAAAAGGCTTGGTCGAATTCATTGGCTGCGCAGCCTTTCAACGAACATGCGCTTGTTTTCGGCCGGGGTTTCTTTCGGCCGTCCCAGATCATCCCGGGCCCCGGGCTGGACGTGGATCTCCACGAAGGCCGGGCCGCGCTGTTCCAGCGCGGCGGCGATGGTCTCGCGGATAGCGCCGGCGTCCGTCACGGGGCCGCGCACGACAGGGTAACCCGATGCGCGGGCGACGCCCGTCAGGCTCACATCGAATCCAACCGTCGGCTGTCCACCGACGGAACCATGAACGCCGTTGTTGAGCACCACATGCACGTAACCGCTCGCATCGCTGGTGCCGATGGTGGCGAGCCCGCCCATGTGCATCAGCGCAGCACCGTCGCCATCCAGGCAAACCACGGGATGGTCACGCCTGGTGAGGGCAATCCCAAGCGCGATCTGGGAAGAGTGCCCCATGGAGCCGACGGTGAGAAAATCACTGGAGCGGTCCTGCTGCGCGTTGACCCGCTGCTCATAGAGCTCGCGGGAGATGTGGCCGGTGGTGGACACCACCGTCACGGTCTCCGGCAAGCTCGCCGTGACGGCCTCGATCGCCGCCTCGCGGGTCAGCAGGCCGTCGCCCCGCGCGCTCGGTATGCGTTTCTCCTCGGCCGTACCAAAGGCCCCTTTGCGCGCGAGCAGCACCACGGGCCCGCCAAGGCGGCGCGCCTCGGCGACGGCCCAGCGACCGTTTTCGTCCGCTGCTTCGGGCTCGCCATCCAGGGCCCGCCAGGGGATTTCCATGGCCTCGAGCATGGCCGTGGTGACGCGCCCCTGCTTCACATGCTGGGGCTCATCCTTCACGCCCGGCTTGCCCCGCCAGCCGATGAGCAGCACCATCGGCACGCTATAGACTTCCGGATCCGCCAGCGAAAGCAACGGATTGATGGTATTGCCCAGGCCGGAGTTCTGCAGATAGACCAGCGGCACCCCGCCGGTGGCCAGCTGCACGCCCGTTGCGATCGCCACAGCGCTGCCTTCGTTGGCCGAGATGAGGTGGCGGTCCCGCGGTAAGGCGGCATCCACGTATGCGCAGAACTCCTTGAGCAGCGAGTCCGGTACGCCAACGGCAAAATTCACGCCCGCTTCCGTGAGCGTCTCGTAGAACGCCTTCGGCGAGATCATCACCAGTCCCCCTCAGGGATGAGTGTGAGCACATCCTTGATAGACAGCAGCTGGTCGTCGGCCTCCTTCGAGCGGCCGTGCGTGAGAATGGAGCGCGCCGTATTCACCATCGCCGGATAGGCGCTGCGCAGGAGCTGGTTGGCGTAGATGACCACGTCGACACCCAATTCCTGCAGTTCATGATCGTAGGTGTTGTTGTAGCTTGAGGGCACCGCGACCAGCGGCACCCGCGTGTGAAAGCGCTGGTACTCCCGGCAGAAGCCGGCGATTTCGTTGACGCTCTTCTGGCGGCTGTGGATCATGATGCCGTCGGCACCCGCATCGATATAGGCACGGGCGCGCGCCAACGCATCCTCCAGGCCTTTCTCCAGGATCAGGCTTTCGATGCGCGCGATGATCATGAAATCGCCCGTGACCTTGGCCCGGTTGCCGACCCGGATCTTTTCGCTCATTTCCTCCAGGGTGGCCTGGGTCTGCGCCACATCGGTGCCGAAAAGCGAATTCTTTTTGGGGCCGACTTTGTCCTCGATCACGGCGCCGGAGATCCCGAAGCGCTCCAGGGTTCGCACCGTGAACGCAAAGTGCTCCGGACGACCGCCGGTATCGGCGTCATAGAGTATGGGTTTGGTGGTGACCTCGACGATGTCATTGAGCGTTTGCATGCGCGAGGTGACATCCACCGCTTCGATGTCGGGTTTGCCCTTGGCCGTGGAATCCGTGAGGCTGGAGAGCCACATGCCGTCGAACTCAAGGCGCTTGCCCGCCCGCTCTTCCTTGAGCGACTCGACGATCAGTCCGGTGAGTCCGTTGTGCGCCTCCATCAGGCGCACCATCGGCTTTGCATCGATCAACCGGCGCAGCAGGCTCAAGCGCTGTCCCGGGGTGGTTCCGGTGCTCTTCACGCGGGAGTTCAGTTGTGTCGACGAGACGTCCGGCGTATAGGGGACTTCCACCAGCTCACCGCCCCACTCCGCAAGGGCCTCGATGACATTCTGCCGGGTCTGCTTTTGCACGCCCTGACGCCAGTCATCACCGTGCACCACATACTGCGGCCTCAGGGCCCGGAGATTCGGCACATAATCCAGCTGCTCCTGGGCCACCACTTCATCGACGCCCTTGAGGTTCTCCACCACCTCCTTGCGCTGATCGAAGGTCATATGGGGCAGGCGCTTGTAGCTCGCGATGGCGCGATCGGTGAGCAGACCGACCACGACGCGGCCCAGCTTGCGCGCCTCGCGCAGGATGTTGAGGTGGCCTGGGTGCACCAGGTCGGCACTCATGCCGACGTAGACTACGGGTTGCTCATGATTCAATGTTTTCTACCTTTGGGTCCATGGTGACTGTCATATGCTCACGCTACCGCCTGGGGTGAGGCTCCCCATTGGCGCCGTGATACTGCCCTACGGGCGTACACCTCAGCACGCAACCGTGCTGGCGCTAACCCATCTGTTGCTTGTTGGTCGCCAGATCCGCACGAAGCGCCTCAATCTCGCGTCGAAGCTGCTCGCGCTGATCCTGCTTGCGTTTGATAAATACGCGGGCAAGCACGGTTTGTTCCGCTCGCCCCAAAGGGCTGATGTCATAGCGCTGCGCCCGGCCCGGGCCGCGTTCCGTGATCACGAGAAGCCCGCAGTCCACCAGTTGCCGCAGCCCCGCGTTCACACGCCCAACGCTGACACCGAGTTCCGCAGACAGGCTGCGCTGATTCGTCTCGGGCTCGGTCTCAATGGCCTTTAGCAGCGCATAGCGAAGTTCTTCCGGGGCCACGGTTGCTCCAAATGATGTTCAGCGAGTGAACGCTGGCGCGTTCAACCCGATACGCCGACTGGATGCAATCGCCAAGACCCCGTTGGGCGGCCATGATCCAGCGTCATGAGCCACGGGGATACGATCAATTCAGTGTGCGCTGGTCTCGGCTTTCCCGGGGGCGATCTGGGCCAGGCGGGAATCACGCAGGTCGTCCATGCGCCAGAGCAGGTCCCTGGGCTGGCCTTCAGCCTGATAGCCTTGAACGGATTCGCACAGGACACCGCGCGCCAGTGCGCAGTCGTACGTGTGGCAGGCGTCATCCAGGCGCTTGAGCCACTGGCTGAGCTCACCCCAGTCGAGCGCCTGCTCGTTGGCCCGCAGGATCATCGGGTGCTTGGTCCCGGAGACATTCTCCCCGAGCAGGAGCTCTTCGTGGAGCTTTTCCCCGGCGCGCAGGCCGGTGCAGGCGATCTGGATGTCACCGTCGGGGTTGTCGTTGTCGAGTACTTCATAGCCGCTCAGGTGAATCATGCGCCGGGCGAGCTCCATGATGCGCACCGGCTCGCCCATGTCCAGCACGAACACATCCCCGCCTTCGGCCATGGAGCCGGCCTGGATCACCAGGCTGGCGGCCTCCGGGATGGTCATGAAAAAACGCGTGACCTCCTGGTGCGTAACCGTGACTGGGCCGCCGCTTCGGATCTGCTGACGGAACAAAGGCACAACAGAGCCCGAGGAATCCAGCACGTTGCCAAAGCGCACCATGGCGAAGCAGGTCTTGCTGGAGCCCGCAGCCAGCGACTGCAGCACCATTTCGGCAAACCGTTTGCTCGCCCCCATGACGTTGGTGGGGCGCACGGCCTTGTCCGTGGACACGAAGATGAACCATTTGACGCGGGCCTCGTGCGCCGCCTTGGCGCAGCGCAGTGTGCCGAAGATGTTGTTCTGGATGCCTTCCAGGGCGTTCTCCTCGACAATCGGCACATGCTTGTAGGCGGCAGCGTGATAGACCGTCTCCACACGGTAGCTCGCCATGGTGCGCAGCACGCGGCGCTGATGGGTGACGGAGCCCAGCAGGCTGACGATCTGCGTACCCTGGCCCTCGGCTTGGGCGACGGCCCGGAGCTCGTACTCGATCCGGTAGAGTGCGAATTCCGACTGGTCGAAGAGGATCAGCGTGCGCGGGCGGCGGGCCAGGATCTGACGGCAGAGCTCGGACCCAATCGAGCCACCAGCGCCGGTCACCATGACGACTCGGTCAGCGATGCAGTGGTCCAGCAGGGAGTCCTCCGGCGCGATCGAGTCCCGCCCCAGGAGATCATCGATCTCCACTTCGCGGATGTCCTGCACCCGAGCGGAGCCGGAGACAATGTCCGCAAGGCCGGGAATCGTCTGGATATGCACCTGATAGGGCTCCAGCTTCTGCACGATTTCCCGGCGGCGTGCCCGCGAGGCTGACGGAATGGCCAGAAGTACCTGTTTCACCCCGTCGCGCTTCACCAGGCGGCCGAGTTTCTTCGGCGAGAAGACCGGGATACCGTTCAGTTTGCCACCGTGGAGCGTGACGTCATCGTCCAGGAACGCGACGGGCTCGTGCTCGCGTGTGGCCAGCAGCGAGGTGGCGAGCTGGATACCCGCTGCGCCGGCGCCGTAGATCGCGACTGGCTCCCGTACCGCGCTGTGCTTGATGGCGCTCTGGAACCAGGCGCGCGCCGCAATCCGCGTGCCGCCGATCATCAGCAGGCCGAGCAGCCAGTAAATAATGATGGTCGTACGTGGTACGCCATCAAATCGGCCGATGGCGACAATGGCGATGAAGGCGAGCGTGGACAGGGTGACCCCATAGAACACCGCCAGTACCGCCTGCGGCCCCATGTAGCGCAGGACAATACGATACAGTCCGACGGCATAGAAAAGCGGTAGGCTGACGAGCGGCAGTACCACCAGCAACCACCAGTGATCGACCATCCGCTGCGCGAGCGGGTCGCTCATCCGCAGCGAGAACGCGCCCCACACCACCAACACGAGCAGCAGTGCGTCGGCCGCCATCATGAGCCCACACTTGCACGGCCTGGAGAGGTGCAACAAACGGCGCAAGAGCTGCTCTAGCATGGGAGCACCGCCACACGACTGGTGTGGTGCCTTCCCGGGATTCCGCTGAGCGGGCTCTCACAGGCGATCAATCGTTGCACGGGCACTTGGTCTTTCATGTCCAAATCAGCTTGTGGTGGCTACTTAGAGAACGGTGGCAACTAAAGACGGTGACGACAGTGTGACGTAATTGTGTCACAAAAACTTCTTGAAAAAGTTCTCGTAGGCTTCTGTTTCACCGCATTTCACTGTTCCCCTCAGACGACACTCGGCACTCCAACCCCTGGTTTGCCGCCCTACACGGGGCGACCCGCGCGATAGCACACGGCGAGCACCACAAGCGGCGCCCAACCGAGCAGGAGCAGCGGCAGCCCCCATTGCGGGGCGAGCGAGGCCACAGCTGCCAGGGGTGCCAGCCAGACGAGATTGATGACGGCCACCGCGCAGCTCACTGGACCGTGCCCATACAGGCGCGCGGCGTGCTGATAGGCGTGGATTCGGTGCGCCTGATGCCACCGCTGCCCGGTGACCATGCGCCGGACCAGGGTGAAGGTGGCATCCACCACGAATACGCCGAGCAGGATCAACCAGGCCCACAGCACCAGTGCATCCAGCGCATGGGAGAGGATTGCCAAGGCGCCGAAGGAGACACCGAGGAATCCGCTGCCGGCATCCCCCATGAAAATGTGCGCCGGCGGGGCGTTCCAGAGCAGAAACCCGAAGGCCGCGGCGGCGTAGAAGCCGGTGACCAGCGCCAGCCCGGACGCTCCGGCGAGCCAGAGCAGCCCGGCGGCCGTTACCCCCACGGTCAGCGCCTCGATGGCCGCCAGGGCATCAATGCCGTCCATGAAGTTGTAGAGGTTAATGAGCCAGGTGATACCGAGCAAAAGCAGCAGCATCACGAGCCAGGGCGGGCCGAGCTCCCCCCCGAGCACTGGCAACGGTGGCAGCGCGCCCACCCAGGCGAGCACCCACACCGCTGCGCCGAGGTGCGCGAGCAACCGCCAGGGGGCGGCGACAGGCGCGTAATCGTCCAGCAAACCGACGCCCGCCACCAGCACACCGCCACCCACCAGGGCCATGGCGCCGTGGGCGGGAATGGCTCCCAGGACGCCCGCCGTGCCAAGCCCCACCAGGCACACGGCGACGATTGCCACGCCGCCGAGACTGGGGGTTGGCGTCACATGCGAGCTGCGCTCGTTGGGAACGTCCAGTAGGCCGCGGTGCAACGCATAACGGCGCATGGCGCCTGTGATAAGCCACGACGCCACAACCACGAGCAACAGGAGCAGCGCCGCGGTCATGCCCGGCTTTTCGATGCGCGCGCAGTCTGCGGCATGGGTTGCACGGCCCGGTGGATGGCCTCGCGCGGGGACACGGGAGGCGCCCAGTCCAGGGTGCTGCGCGTGTGAGCCAGATCGATGCGCAGGGAATCGAGCAGTCGCGCAACCACGGCAGACTTGCCTGTCAGCGCCCCACCCCATCGCAGCATCGCCGGCGGCATGGGAAGCAATCGCGCCGGGCGATCCATGGCCCGGGCGATCAGGCAGATCAACTCCGGCGTGGCGAGGTCCTGCCCGTCCGAGGCAAGGAACGTCTGCCCTGCTGCCGAAGGGTGGTCCAGGCAGCGAATGAGCAAATCAACGAGGTTATCGAGCGCGGCGAGGCTGCGGCGATTGTCCACCGCGCCCAGCGGCAGCGGCAGGCCACGCGCCACGAGCCGCACCAGCCGTGCGAAATTCGCCTGAACCCCCGGGCCATACACCAGCGGGGGGCGGACAACGGTGACTTGTAGCTCGGTGCGGGCGGCGACGTCATGCAGTGCCTGCTCCGCCGCCCATTTGGAGCGCGCATAGGCATCCGCCGGGTTGGGCGCGTCAAACGCCGTAAAGGCGGTGGCGGCGTCCACACCCGTGGTTTCGCCATTGACCTTGATGGAGCTGAGGAACACCAGCCGCTGCACGCCGGCAGCGGCCGCCTGCTCCGCGAGGCGGCGCGTACCGTCCACATTCACGGCGCGGTAGGCGGCCTCCGGGTGCGTGGCGTGGTCCTCGATGACGTGGACCCGAGCGGCGGTGTGTATGACGTGGTCGACGCCTCGTAACGCCGGAGTCCAGTCTGTATCCGGGCCAATGTCGCCGACGCTCACGCATCCGCTGCCGCGGGGGGTGCGCACAGCCCGCACGACGGCGTGGCCGCGCCGCTGCAAGGCATCGCCCAGGGCGCTGCCGATGAAGCCGTTGGCACCGGTAATGAGCACCGTCGCCGGCGGTGTGTTCGGGGCCGGATCCATCGATTACCCGCGCGTCACGTTGTTGTCCTGGGCTTGGCGTATACCCGGTTGAAAAGAAAGGCAATTCCGCGCACGCACCCAGTGGCCGTGCACGCTACCGCCCGGACTGGTGCCCCCCATTGGCAAGCACGTCCCGCAACCAGTCCGAAGTTCAGCACTTGAACATGGCGCGGAATTGAAACGCAGACACGCGGTAATTGCAACATTTTCTCGGGAGGCAGCCTGCCGTGGCGCCACCAGTGTCCTGTAACCGAAACGCGTTGCCTTTTGAGCTGCCTGTCCGGCCGTGGAGCAAGGGGCTGCTCGCAGCCAATAGCCGTCGCCCTTGGCAAGAGGCGTAACACCGCTGCGCGGCCGGACAGGCGCGGTCAGTGATCCAAACTCTGGGACAGCAGCCCCATGTATTCATACAAGGCGCGTTCGGTCTTGCGCAGATGTTGGGCCTTTGGCACCCAGTAGCCGAGCCGATCGGGTGTCTCGCGGGCCGTCTTGTGCCGGGTGGGTGCCGGCGTGGGCTCAAGGCCGACGGTGTGAAAGTGCCGCACAGCCCGGTACATATGCGAGGCCGAGGTTACAAGGTAGAAGCCCTCCCCGGCGCCCAGAAGGTCACGCACGGCAGCCGCCTCCTGGGCGGTGTCCTCGGGCGTATCGAGCGTGACAATATCGCCCTCCGGCACGCCCAGCTGCATCGCCGCTTGCGCATAACCCCAAGCCGCCGGGTCACCGCCGCGGCGATTGCCGCCTGTCGCGATCAGGCGGGCCCCGGGCACTGCCCGGTAAAGCCGAATCCCCTCCATCAATCGCACCACTGCGCTGTCGTTGATCTGCGAGGTGACCGGCCACGGTGCCTCCGGGTACCACCCGCCACCGAGCACCACCACCGCACGCGTTTGCGAATTATCAGAGACTGCCACCACGGGCGGATGCTGGCGCTCCAGTGGGCCAAGCAGCCCATCGGCCACCGGCCCCCACGAGGCAAGGAACACCACCAGGGCGCCTGTGATTACGCTGCCGAGCCCGGCGCGGCGATAACCGCGCCCCAACGCCGCCAACCCGATCATGGTCAGGAGCAAGGCGAACGGCAATGGCATTACGAACGTCGCAACCAGCCCCTTCAAAATGGCCATTGCATCCACCTGCTCAAGCCCTCATCCCCCGAGACTCCCTTCAGCACAGGAACGGCGGCACACCCTCGGCACCGGCGTGCTCATCACGTTAGTTGATCAAAGAAGATCGCGGGGCATCAATCGGCGAGAGGTGTGCGTGGCCCCGCGCGTGGCCTTCCCGCAGCGAGAGCGCGGGCTGCCTACGCTCGCCCGCACCATCCCTTGGCCTCTCAATGCGACGAGGCAGCCGCCTTTCCCTCGAGGAACACCACGTTCCGGCCGCTTGAATGCAGCGCATTGGCACGCAACAGATCACTCGATTCCGCCTCGCTCGCGTACCCATCAACGCAGTCGCGCAGGACGTCCACGGCCGCCTCGCAGTCGTGGACGCGGCAGGCCGCGTCAAGGCGCTCGATGCGTGCCTGCAGGGCATGCCAGTCCAAATGGCTCTCACTGGCGCGCATGATCATCGGGTGGTCGGTACGGGAGACGTTTTCACCGAGCAGCAACTCTTCATAGAGTTTCTCCCCAGGCCGCAACCCGGTGAACTCAATGCGGATATCGCCATCCGGCGCCTTCTCGTCCGCCACTGTGCAGCCGGAGAGGTGGATCATACGCCGTGCCAGGTCATGGATGCGCACCGGGTCGCCCATGTCCAGCACGAACACCTCGCCCCCGCGGGCCATGGAGCCGGCCTGAATCACCAGGCTCGCCGCCTCCGGGATCGTCATGAAATACCGGGTCACGTCCGGGTGCGTGACCGTCACCGGCCCCTCCGCCTTGATCTGCTCGCGGAACAGCGGCACGACCGAGCCCGAGGAGCCCAGCACATTGCCGAAACGCACCATCGCATAACAGGTGGCGCTGGACCGCCCTGCCAGGGCCTGCAGCACCAGCTCGGAGAACCGTTTGGTGGCGCCCATCACGTTGGTGGGGCGAACGGCCTTGTCGGTGGAGACCAGAACGAACCACTTCACACCAGCGCGCTCGGCCGCGACAGCAGCCCGGTAGGTGCCAAAGATGTTGTTCTGCACCCCCTCCAGGACGTTTTCTTCCACAATGGGGACGTGCTTGTAGGCCGCGGCGTGGTAGACCGTCTCCACCCCGAACCCCGCCATCACCCGCTCAACCCGACGCCGATGGACGACCGAGCCCAGCATGCACACGAGCTCACACCCCAGGTTCTTTGCGCGGATCACGGCGCGCAGTTCCTGCCCGATGGCATACAACGCGATCTCGGACTGCTCAAAGACAATCAGCTTTCGCGGTTCGTTCAGCAGAATCTGCCGGCACAGCTCCGAGCCGATCGAGCCACCGCCTCCGGTGACCATGACTACCCGGTCTCGAATACAACGGTGCAGCAGCTGCTCATTCGGCGCCACGGCATCACGACCAAGCAGGTCTTCGATCTCCACCTCCCGGATATCCTGCAGCCGCGCGGCCCCGGACACGAGGTCGGGCATCCCCGGGATAGTGCGGATATGTACCGGATAGGGCTCCAGCCACTTGACGATCTCACGCCGTCGTGAGCGCGGCGCGGACGGCATCGCCAGGAGCAATTGCTTGACGCCGTCCTTGCTGATGAGTGTATCGATCTCCTCCGGCGCCAACACCGGGATACCGCGAATCGCCGCGCCTTGCACGGACGGATCATCATCCAGAAACGCGACTGGCTCGTGCTCGCGGGTGGTGAGCAGGGAACTCGCCAACTGCACGCCAGCCTTACCCGCGCCGTAAATCGCCACCGGTGCACGCTCCGCCTTTTGCTTCACGCCGGAATGGAGGATCCAGGCACGCGCGATAACCCGGCTGCCTCCAATCGCCAACAGCCCCATCAGCCAGTAGATGAGCACCGTCGTGCGCGGCACGGCCTCCAATTGAGCAACCGCCACCACCGCCACAAACAACACCGTGGACAGCGTCACGGCGTAGACCACGGCAAGGACCTCCCGCGGTCCCATGAAACGCACGACGGCGTTATAAAGGCGCACCGCGTAGAAGATCGGGATGCTCAGCACCGGTAGCACGACCAGCAGCCACCAGTGTTCAACGATAAGTGGCGAGAAGCCCTCGCCCACTCGCATCGCGAATGCCGCCCAGATCACCAGCCCAAGCAACACCAGATCGGCGGCGACCATCACGCCCTGCTTGACCGGGCGAGGGAGGTGTATCAGGCGGGTGAACAGTTGATTGAACATTGTGAATATCACCCTGGTTTCTCCTTTCAGGGTCCGGAGCATCCTACCGGACTCGGTGGAGTGAACCGCGGCGGCACGCCTGATTCAACAACACATCATCGGGATTGTGCAGCGCGTCGCAAATTCGTGATCGCGTTACTGATCCGGCCCCAGGCGCCTGCTAGTATCCCGCCGCTACAACGTTTCCATCCGAGACGATGAATGGATTGCGACGTCATGAAACTCGACTTGAAGCGCGTGCTTGTCGTTTGCACCGGCAACATCTGCCGCAGCCCCATGGGCGAGTGCCTGTTGCGTCATGCGCTTCCGGTCGAGGGCGATTACCGAGTTGAATCCGCCGGCATCGGTGCCCTGGTGAACCACGGCGCCGATGACAAAGCGATCAAGGTCATGGAGGAATGGGGCTACGACCTGCGGGCACACAAGGCACGGCAACTGGACCTCGCCCTGGCGCGGGAGTTCGACCTGGTGCTCACCATGGATGGCACACAGCAGGAATGGATTGAGACAACGTATCCAGCGCTCCGGGGGCGCATATTTCGCATTGGACATTGGGAGGGACGCGACATTCCCGACCCATACAAGCGACCGGAAGACGAGTTCCGGGCCTCCAGAGAACTGATCCAACGTGCCGTCGACGGCTGGCTCATGTGCTTGCGCTAACCGCTGGTGACCAGGACTAACACCGTTGCGAGAGTGATTTATGTTTAAGCAGGTATGCACAAGCCAATGGGTGCGGCGCTCTTGGCTCATCCTCGTTATCACCCTAATGACCGGATGCACCGTCGTACCCGGCATCCGCATGGACCACCGCCCGGACCACCGCTTTGTCCCTGAAGGCGCCGATGCGGCTGATTTCGACTTCGAGGTCCGCGAGATCAATGCGGATGTCATTCGCACACAGGACCCACGTGTCGCTCCAGCGCTGAACATCGGGGACGTCCGCAGTCGCGAGCAGGTCACGGATGACTATGAATACCGCGTCGGCATCGGCGACCTGCTTATGGTGGTGGTCTGGGAGCATCCCGACCTCACCAACCCGATCGGTGCCGGCACCACCACCGAGTTGGACCAACTCGGCCGTCTGGTACGCGAAGACGGCACCATGTTTTTCCCTTACATGGGTCTCATCGACGTCGACGGGAAATCGGTCGAAGAGATCCGCAAGATCATCGAAATCGGTCTGGAGCCGTTTGTGACCCGGCCCCAGGTCGATGTGCGGGTGGTCGGCTTTCGCAGCAAGCGGGCCTACATCACCGGTGAGGTACGCGATCCGGGCGCGCTTCCCCTGGAAGACTCCCCGATGACGGTGATGGATGCCATCAACGCGGCCAGCGGGTTTTCCGAGGTCGCGGACAGGCGCCGCGCCGTTCTCACCCGGGGCGAGGAGCAGTTTGAGATCGACATTCTCAACCTCTACGCCACCGGCAGTGGGGATCTACTGCTACGCGACAATGACGTGCTCCACATTCCCGATAACAGCGTCAACCGCGTGTTCATGGTCGGGGAGCTGGAGCGCCAGATCGCCGTGCCCCTGAAAGATGGCCGCCTGTCACTGGCCGAAGCCATCTCCGAAGTGGAAGGGCTGGACCTCAGCCGTGCCAATACCGCCGAAATCTACGTCATCCGCAGCACGCCGGTGCGCAAACCTGACGGAACGGTGCATGCCGTGCGACCGGAAGTCTATCGACTCGACGCCCGCAGCGCGCCCGCGCTGATTCTGGCCGACGGTTTTGAACTCCAACCTCGGGACGTCGTGTTCGTCTCGGCCTCGCCCCTGGTGCGCTTCAACCGCGTCGTCGCCCAGTACGTTCCCATCATTCAGGCGCTCTGGCAGACGGACCGGATTCTCCGTGACTAATCGCGACGGGCATAACACCATGACAGACTCAACCGCACACCAACACACGCGTGGCGATGCCGACGAGATCGAGCTCGGTCAGCTCGTCGATATCCTTCGCAACGGCAAGTGGCTGATTATCGCCTGCACGTTGACGGCGGCGCTGCTCGGCTTCGTCCATGCCACCCTCAGCACCAACATCTACTCCGGTGACGCCATCCTCCAGGTGGACACCCCCCGCAATCCCATACCGGGTCTCCGTGATCTGGGGCTGACCCCGGAGGGCAGCGCGACCAGCGCCGAGATGGAGATCCTGCGCTCGCGGCTTATGCTCGGCACGGTTGTGGATCAGCTCGACCTCACCATCGCCGCCGAACCCCGCCGGTTTCCAGTCATCGGCGCTTACCTCGCAAGGCGGCATGGCGGTGACGAGCCGGCACCCGCGCTATTCGGCGCCGAGAAGTATGGCTGGGGCGGCGAAACCATCGAGCTGAGCCGCCTGGAAATCGGCCCGGCACTGCGCGACGAAGAGCTGATCCTCACCGCTTTGGGGGGCAACGATTTCCGTATTAGCACCGCCACGGGGGAGTTCGTGGCCGAGGGAACCGTGGATAAACCCTTGCAGGTGGAACACAACGGTTCGACGCAGCTTGCCGTGTTCGTGCGTGAGCTCACGGCACGCCCGGGCACCGAGTTCACATTGCGCAGTGTCTCACGGCTTGACGCCATCAACGGCCTGCGCAGGAGCCTATCCATCTCTGAGCAAGGCCAGGAAAGCGGCATTCTGTCACTGAGCATGGAGCATGCGGACTCTGAACGTATCGCCAACGTGCTGAACGCACTCACCCAGGCGTATGTGCGACAAAACGTCGAGCGCAAGAGCGAAGAGGCGACGCGGAGTCTGGAGTTTCTCGAGGAGCAACTCCCGGAGCTTCGCCGGGAACTGCAACTCGCGGAGCAGGAGTTCAACGAATTCCGCAGCAGTCATCAGGCGGTCGACCTGGAGCAGGACGCGCGCGCCCTGCTTGCGAGCATTGTTGAAGTCGAGGAGCAGCTCGCCGGGCTGCGCGTGGAAACTTCCGAGCTGCGCCTGCAGTATGGCCCGGACCATCCACGCATGGAGTCAGTGGCCGAACGCCGTGAATCGCTCAACGAAATCAAAGAGGAAATCGAAAAGCAGGTCTCGGCGCTGCCCGAAAAACAGCAACAGGCCCTGCGTCTGCGCCGCGAGATGGAAGTCTCCACGACCCTGTACACAGGGTTGCTCAACACATCACAAGAGCTGCGAGTGGCTCGCGCCGGCACCGTGGGTGATGTGCGCATCCTCGATGAAGCCGCGGTGGGCGGGAGTCCGGTGCGCCCGCAGCGCAGCCTGATCCTGGCGCTCAGCGTGGTCCTGGGCGGGATGCTGGGCGTGATGGCGGTATTTGGCCGCGCGTTCCTGCGTCGCGGCGTCAACGACCCGGACACCCTGGAGCAACAGATCGGTAAACCCGTGTATGCCGTGGTGCCCCATAGCAAGCTCCAGAGCCGCGCCGCGCGCCGGGCCAAGGCGCGCAAGGAAGCCCTCATGGTGCTCGCACGGGATAAGCCGCACGACCCGGTGGTCGAGAGCCTGCGCAGCCTGCGCACGAGCCTGACGTTCGCCCTCATGCGCGAGACCCGCCAGGTGCTGATGATCACCAGCCCCGCGCCAAGCAGTGGCAAGACCTTCTTGTCCATTAACCTGGCCTGGCTGCTGGCCGAAGCCGGACAACGCGTGCTGCTCATCGATTCCGACATGCGGCGCGGGCGTCTGCATGCCTACCTGCAAGGTCGCACGCGCGAACCCGGCCTCTCGGAGGTGCTGGCAGGCAAACACACGTTGGATGAGGTCAAGATTTCGCTACTGGACGGGCGCCTCGATGCAGTCACCTCCGGGACGCTGCCGCCGAACCCTTCTGAGCTGCTCATGCAGGAACGCTTTCGCACACTCGTGGCCGACGCCGAAGCGGCCTACGACATCGTGATCATCGACACCGCACCGGTGATGGCCGTCACCGATGCCAGCATCGTCGGCGCATCCGCAGGCGCCAGCCTGCTGCTGGTGCGCGCCGGCGTGACCGGTGAGCGCGAAACCCAGGCAACGGTCCATCGCCTCGAGCAGGCCACGGTCAACGTCTCGGGGCTTGTGCTCAACGACTTCCAGGCCGGCGCGACCTCCGCCGGCAGCTACCAGTACTACTACTACGACTACAACTATGGCAGCGAGGCCAAAGCCTGAGCCATGGCCATCGACTGGGCATATCGGGGTCTCACCTACGGGCTTTCCCCAGGGCTCCGGCTGTTGTTGCACTGGCGCGCGCGCAAGGGCCGGGAGGACCGCCTGCGCCTTGCGGAGCGGCGCGGGCTCGCGAGCCGGGAGCGACCCCCTGGAGCCGTGCTGTGGATGCACGCCGTCAGCGTCGGTGAGGCGCTATCCGCCTTGCCGTTGCTCGAGCGGATCCGGCGCGACCACGCCCATCACATTCTGTTCACCACCAGCACCGTCGCGGCGGCGCGGGTCGTGTGTCCCTACTTGCCCGCGCGGTGCATCCATCAGTTCCTGCCGATGGATCATGGCCCCTGGACGCAGCGCTTCCTCGACCACTGGCGCCCGAACCAGGTCGTCTGGGTGGAATCGGACTTCTGGCCCGGGCTCATGCGCCAAGTCCGCCAACGCGGCATCCCGGCCGCGTTGGTCAACGCCCGAATCTCCGAGCGCTCAGCGCGTCGCTGGAAGCGCTGTCCCTGGCCGCTCAATCGCGTGCTCGCCGGCTTTCGTCCCTGTCTCGCCGCCAGTGAGGAGCAGGCTCACCGCCTGCGCGCACTGGGCGCCCCACAGGCACAGTACGTCGGCAACCTCAAAGCGGCCCAGTCGCCCCCCTTGGCCAACGACAACGGTGCGATCGCCCTGCGGCAGGCGTTCGGTGAACGCCCCCGCTGGGTGGCCGCCAGCACCCATCCGGGTGAGGAAGGCCTCATTTTGGCCGCTCACCACCGGATACGGCAGGCCATCCCGGATCTATTGACCATCCTGGTACCGCGCCATCCCTGGCGGGCAGACGAACTCGCCGCACGGGCAAGCCGGGCAGGGGTGCGCGTCGTTCGCCGCAGCCAGGGTGCGTTGCCGCAGGCCAACCACCAGCTCTATCTCGTCGACACCCTGGGCGAGCTGGGCGTTTTGTATCGCGAAGCACCCGTGGCATTTCTCGGCGGCTCGCTGGTCCAGCATGGTGGGCACAACCCCTTCGAGGCGATTCAACTGAACTGCGCCGTCGTCCACGGGCCGGAGATCAGTAACTTCGAGGAGGTGTATCGCACCCTGCAGCGCCGCCAGGCGGCGCAGGAAGTGGGCGATGGGCACGAGCTCGCGCAAACGCTGAGCCACCTCCTCGAATTCCCCGCCCTGGCGGCGGAGATGGCAGCGCGCGCGCAGTCACTGGTTGGCGAGGGGAGTGAGGTCATCGAGGCGGTTTATCAGGCGATCCAGCCGCTGTTCGACGACAGCGACGCCCCCAGTCACGCCATGCTCGCCACTGCCGGCTTTGGTTGAGATCCCGCAACGGCTCGCGCCCGTAACGGGCGAAAAGTAAACAGCCGAGCGGGATGCTCAGGGTTCCACAGGTGTTATAGGCGTCTCGCGCGTTACAATGGGCCTTCAGTGGCAGGCGCAAGCGCGCAAGGGCGCGGGCCTGATTCTCCGGCGACGGCGCTTGCTTGCGAACGCTTTCCACATCAATCAGCGTCACGGCGCCAGCAGGGGTCACGATGAGATTCCCGCGGGAGAAATCGCGAACAACCAACCCCTGTTCGGCCAGCGCCGCCAGCAACGCGACGCAACGCACCAGCAGTGGGTGTAAGCCCCGCCCATCACATAAACACTGACCCGTAAGGGCGGCTGCCAGAGTCTGCCCAGGGACATAACGGTACCACAGCCGCGAGGCCACGAGGCGGCCGTTGCACCACTGTTCCTCCAGGTCCACTGGCGCGGCAATCAACCCGCGCTCGCCGGCGGTCTCCAGATCCGGCCACAACGGCGCAAGGCTGCGCAGGTGGCGGGCATCCG
>NZ_SKOG01000269.1 GCF_007120195.1 Aquisalimonas sp. | reverse complement strand
TGCGTCAGGCCTTGATCAACACGCGCCGCACCACACGAACTGCACGGGCCTGTAGCTCAGTGGTTAGAGCAGGGAACTCATAATTCCTTGGTCGCTGGTTCGAATCCAGCCGGGCCCACCACTTAGAACACACCAAGCGCAG
This sequence comes from Aquisalimonas sp., assembly GCF_007120195.1. GTDB lineage: Bacteria > Pseudomonadota > Gammaproteobacteria > Nitrococcales > Aquisalimonadaceae > Aquisalimonas. Next base: position 18,649 of record NZ_SKOG01000269.1, on the reverse strand, counting down.
CGCTCTGTCAGCCCAACCTTGCGGATACGGGCGGAGCCAGGGAGCCAATGAGCCAACTGGTACGCCAGCCGCCATCCAAAAAACGCGCCAGCCCCGTGTCGAGAGTCGATACAGCGGGTAAATACTCCCATGACCGGAGATCAATGCAACGATGCTCGAGTGGCTACTGGCCAATCAGACGCTCCTTTGGTGGCTCGCCGCCAGCTCATTCGTCATGCTGCTCGCAGGGATGGTGCTGGTGCCGTTGATCGTGCTTCGTATCCCGAGCACCTACTTTGCCCATCGTCGCCGTGAGGAAAAAGTGCTGGTCAAGCGCCACCCCGTCATCCGAGCGGCGCTGCTGGTCATCAAGAACGTGTTGGGTACAGTCCTGGTCGCCGCTGGCCTGTTGATGCTCGTCCTTCCCGGGCAGGGGGTTCTGACAATCCTGGTGGGCATGAGCCTGCTCAACTTTCCCGGCAAATACCGCCTGGAGCGCTGGCTCGTCAGCAGGCCCGCCGTGTTCCGATCCATCAACTGGTTGCGGCGCCGGTATGGCCGAGAACCGCTGGTGTTATGACCCCGTCTCCAGGGGCTTGAGGCGGCGCTCAATGGCCTCGCGCTGGGGCTCCAGAAACGGCGGCAAGGCGAGTGACTGGCCCAGTGACTCCAGCGGCTCATCGGCCGCAAATCCGGGGCCCTCAGTGGCGAGTTCCATGAGGATGCCGTTGGGTTCCCGGAAATACAGGCTGCGGAAATAGTACCGGTCCACCGGGCCACTGGAGGGCAGCCGCGCCGCCGGCAGATGCTCGGCCCAGGCGTCATAGTCGTCATCGGCGACACAAAAGGCCACGTGGTGGACGCCACCCGCTCCGGCCTGCGCCGGGGACATGCCGGGCTCGAGCGCCACATGCAGCTCGGCACCGGCACCGCCGTCACCCATGCTATAGACCAGCGTCTGCGTACCGTCGTGCGTGTAGGACCGCACCTGCTCCATGCCCAGGATGTGGGTCAGCACGGCGTCGGTGGGCTCCCATTGGCGGATGCTGATGGTAATCGGGCCCAACCCCAGCATCTGGTGCTCGACGGGGACCGGGCTTTGCTCCCACGGATGCCCTCCATTGCGCTCACCAGCATCCACCAGGCTCAACCGCTGCCCTTCCGGATCCTCGAAATCCATGGTGAGCCGGCCATCGCGGACGTGGATGGGGCCATGGGTGACACCAAGCGTCTCGAAGCGGTGTTGCCACCAGGGCAGACTCGCTTCCCCCGCGACCCGGAAGCCGGTGCGGCTAATGCTCTGGCTACCGCGTCGCTCCGGCGGCACCGGAAAATCGAAAAACGTAATGTCCGTGCCAGGGGAGCCGACACCGTCGGCGTAGAACAGGTGGTACGCCTCGGTCTGATCCTGGTTGACGGTCTTCTTGACCAGCCGCAGCCCCAGCGTCTGCGTGTAAAAGGCGTAATTGCCGGGGGCATCGGCGGTGACGGCGGTGAGGTGGTGAATCCCTTTGAGCTGCATGGTGATCGACCCCGCACGGTGGTGGGCGTCCAGTGTACGACAAGCCCCGGAGGTCTGCAGCATGCTCGGCGTGCGGCGGGGAGGGTGCTCTTAGGGGGTTGAACGGTATCTTGCTCTTGGTCCCGGCAGCTTGGACGAGCGGCCGGCGCACGCCGATAACCCAGTCAACCATGAAGGGGCGAAATGGAAGATGACGGTCGGTCCCGGAATCAGTCATCATCGCGGGGATAGCGACAACGCGGACACGTTGATCGCCGGGGCAGAGCACTCCACCGATTGGGCGCAACACAGTGCCTACACCACGCCGAGGATCAGGACGGACAATGACGGATACTGTGAAGTTTGTGCTGGACGAATCGCGCATGCCGCGGCACTGGTACAACATCAACGCGGACCTGCCCGTGCCGCTGGCACCGGTGCTCCACCCCGGCACCCACCAGCCGATCAGCGCCGATGATTTGCTGCCGCTGTTTCCTGGTGCGGTCATCGAGCAGGAGATGAGCACGGAGCGGGACATTGAGATTCCGGGGCCCGTTCGTGACGTCTACCGGCAATGGCGGCCGTCCCCACTGTATCGGGCTCGGCGCCTGGAACAGGCCCTGGGGACGCCGGCGCGCCTGTACTACAAGTATGAAGGGGTCAGCCCCACGGGCAGCCACAAACCAAATACCGCCGTTGCCCAGGCGTTCTATAACAGAGAAGCGGGCATCAAGCATATCACCACGGAAACGGGGGCGGGTCAGTGGGGCTCGTCCCTCGCCCTGGCGGGGGCGCTTTTCGGGATCGAAGTCGTCGTCTACATGGTGAAAGTCAGTTTTCAGCAGAAGCCCTACCGCCGTGCGTTCATGGAAAGCTTTGGCGCCGAGTGTATCGCCAGCCCCAGCGACACCACCGCCGCCGGCCGTGCCGTGCTCGCCGCCACCCCGGATAGCACCGGCAGCCTGGGTATTGCGATCAGCGAGGCGGTGGAAATGGCAGCACAGCGGGAGGACACGCATTATGCCCTGGGCAGCGTCCTCAACCACGTGCTGCTGCACCAGACGGTCATCGGCATCGAGGCGCGTGAACAAATGGCCATGGCGGAGGACGAACCCGACCTGGTGATCGGCTGCACCGGAGGGGGAAGCAACTTCGCCGGCATTGTGTTCCCGTTCCTTGGCGATCAGCTGCGCGGGGGCAAGCGCATGGAGTTCATCGCCGTGGAGCCAGCCGCCTGCCCGACGCTGACCAAGGGGCGTTTCGCTTACGACTACGGCGATACCGCGCACCTCACACCGCTGACCAAGATGCACACGCTGGGCTCCGGCTTCGTGCCCCCCGGTTTCCATGCCGGCGGACTGCGCTATCACGGCATGGCACCGCAAATCAGCCATCTCGCGGATCTGGGGCTGATTCAGCCGCGCGCCTACGAGCAGCTGGAATGCTTCGCCGCCGGGCTGCAGTTCGCCCGCGCAGAAGGCATCATTCCAGCCCCGGAAGCCAATCACGCCGTCAAGGCCACCATCGACGAAGCGATGCGGTGCAAGGAATCAGGGCAAAGCAAGGCGATCCTGTTCAACCTGTGCGGCCACGGCAACTTCGACATGCAGGCGTACACCGACTATCTCGGCGGCAAGCTGAAGGACCACGAGTACGCGGAATCGGAAGTGGCTATAGCCCTCGCCGGACTCCCTTCGATTACGCGTTAGGAGACTCCCGTGTCAGAACTGCTATTGATTGTCGCAGCGGCCGGGGCGGTCGCATTAATCCTCTGGCTGCGCCGGCGTCGTGGCAACGCCGCCGGCAATGAAAACGACGCGCTCACCCGGGCATGCTGGGGCGACCGCGAGCAGGCGCGGCGGCTTGAGGACCTCGAGCACGACCGGGCCACCACCCCTCTGTCCCGTCGCAGCGCGCGGCGCCGGGCACTCGAGCGCCTGAAGGACGACCGTGGCCGATAACGCCCCGCCGGACGCCACGGCACGGGCGCGCCTGCCTGCGCCAAGGCGTATGCGGTTTGCCATGATACTGGCCGCTGTCGGGCCATCTCGATTCACGTTACGCCGCCGCAGTCACTGACTGTCACAGACTTGTAACATTGTCGCCTTTCGGGCACGCTTGCACGGGCTCAAAAACGAGGGTTGTCGAAGCGCCCATGGGCCAACTTCCATCTGTGTCCGAATCGTCTGATTCCGTATGGAATCGCGGCCAAACATCACGGGAAGTACCGGCTTGGCAGCGCGGCCTCTACGCCGGGCTGTTCCTCTATCTGTTCCTTGCCGCACTCAACGTTATGAGCAGCGGCCTCGGCCTGTTCGGCGAACAAAGCGACTTTATGGAGCGGGCGTTCGCCTACGGCGAGAACCCGTTCATTGCGCTCATGGGCGCGGTACTGGTCACGGTCCTGGTACAGAGTTCCTCCTTTACCACCGCGCTGATCGTCACTCTTGTGGCCGGCGGGGACATGCCCTTGGGCACTGCCGTTTTCGCCATCATGGGGGCCAATATCGGCACCTCCGTCACGGGCGTGATCGTCTCCCTTGCGAATATCCGCATCCGGCGCAACTTCCGTCGCTCCTTCACCGCTGCGCTGCTGCACGATTTCTTCAACCTGCTCACGGTGGCCATCCTGTTCCCGCTGGAATGGATCTCCGGGGCACTGCACGAGCAAGGGCGCGGCCTGGTCACCCGCCTGGCCAATTCGCTGAGCGATATGATTGGCCTGGAGGAGGTCGCCAATCCGAACAGCCCGATCAAAGTGATCACCCGCCCCGTGGTGTATCTGTTCGACTGGTTCTCCGCGCTGCTGATGCCCACGCCCACGGCGCAAGGGCTGCTCACGGCCGCGCTGGGGCTCGCCTTGATGTTTGTTGCCTTGATCTTCATGGTGCAAAACCTGCGCGGTGCACTGCTGCGTCGCATGGACGGGCTGTTCCGGACGTACTTCTTCCGCACCGACCTGCGGTCGTATGCCGTAGGTATATTCTCCACGGTCATGGTGCAGTCGAGCACAATCACCACCAGCCTTATGGTGCCGCTGGCGGGCGCTGGGGTGGTCCCTATGTTGCGAGTCTTTCCGTTCATGATCGGTGCTAACCTGGGAACCACGGTTACCAGCATCCTTGCCGCCACGGCCAATCCGGTATCGGCGGCAATGACGGTGGCGCTGTTCCATGTGTGTTTTAATCTCATCGGTACGGCGATCTGGTATCCGCTGCGTAACATCCCCGTCAGGGCGGCCACCTGGTACGGCCGCCTCGCCGCGGATTCGACGCGCTATGCGTTCCTTTTCCTTTTCTTGGTATTCTTCTTGCTACCAATCACAGGGATCGCGGTAACCGAACTTTTTATCATTTACGGATGACGCCCCGCGGGGTTTACGAATGTTTCGACAGCTTTACACGGCACTGACTTCCGATAATGCGCTGGACCAGGCCTTTTCCGACCTGACGGAGATGCTGGATCATGCGTCCTGGATGTTCATTCGGGCGAACAATGTGCTGCACCGTTCGGCGCCCGCCCGGGACGTACGCGACAGCATCTATGCCCGCGACCGCGCCATCAATGAGCTTGAGCGCTCCATCCGACGCAAGGTGCTACGACACCTGACAGTCAACCCGGGCTACGACGTCGCCGTGAGCCTGGCGCTGATGATCGTCGCCAAGGACGCCGAGCGCATCGGGGATTACTGCAAGAATGTCTTCGAGGTGGGGGCACTCTACACGGAGGGGTTCAACGTCCCGAAATACCAGGAGCCTCTGGACAGGGTGTCCGAAGAGACCGTTGAGATGTTCCGCATGGTCTCGGATGCCTGCCGCAAGTCGGACGAAGGCAAGGCCGAGGGGGCGCTCGTCAAGGCACGCGACATCCGCAAACAGTGCGACCGGGTCATCCAGGAAATGTTTGCCGACGAGGACCAGATCGAGTTTCACGAAGCGGTGGCGTATTCGCTGCTTGCCCGCCATTACAAGCGCGTCGCGGCCCATTTGGCCAATATTGCCACCGCGGTGCTGGGCCACGTCGAGGACCTGGACTTCTACCACGAGGATTGACCCGTGGCCGGGCGTCCGGCGGCAGCGACTGCGACCAGGATTGCGGATACGCCACACCACGACCCACCCATGAGCATTGCCAGCGCCATAAGTGGCCTTCAAGTCGGCCGCTGCAGAGGCGATGCCGCCTCGCCGAGCGAACCTGCGGCTACGTCCAGCTGTCAACCTGCCGGCTGCTGTCATCAACGCCATGCCGCCCTCCGGTGGCTTAAACTCGTAAGCGCCAGCACGGAGATCCCCATGCGCTACACCGCCAAAGCAGGGTTTCGCCACGACGACACGCCGCGCCTCGGCGTTGTCATCGCCAATCTCGGCACCCCGGACGCACCAACAACGCCGGCGCTTAGAAAGTATCTCGCACAGTTCCTCGCCGACCCACGGGTCATCGAACTGCCGCGCATTGTCTGGCGGACCATCCTGCACGGGATCGTCCTGCGCACGCGGCCCAAGCGATCGGCAGCCGCCTACCGCGAGGTCTGGAGTGACGACGGCTCGCCGCTGCTGGTGACGGGGCTGGCCCAGACACGAGGTATCGCCGAGCGACTGACGCAACGGCTCCAGGGCCCAGTGGCCGTGGAGCTGGGCATGCGCTACGGCAGCCCGTCCATCGCCGCAGCCCTGCAGGCACTGCGTGACAAGGGTGCAGAGCGGCTGGTTGTACTGCCCCTTTATCCTCAGTACTCGGGCACCACCACGGCATCAACCTTCGACGCGCTTGCCGATGAACTCAAACGGTGGCGCTGGATTCCGGAACTGCGGTTCATCGGGCAGTACCACGACGACGAGCGCTATATCCGTTGCCTGGTCAACAGCATCAGGGAGCACTGGGAGGAGCACGGCACCGGGGAGAAGCTGCTGTTCTCCTTTCATGGGACCCCCAAGCGCTATCTGCTCGATGGCGACCCTTACCACTGCCAGTGCCGTAAAACGGCGCGGCTGGTCGCAGAAGCGCTGGCACTCCCCGACGACGCCTGGATGGTGTCATACCAGTCGCGCTTCGGTAATGAGGAGTGGCTCAAGCCCTACACGGACGAGACCGTCGACGAACTCGGCAAGACGGGCGTCAAACGGCTGGACGTTGTCTGCCCGGGTTTTTCCGCCGACTGTCTGGAGACGCTCGAAGAAATCGAGGGCGAGAACGCCGAGTACTTCGAGCAGGCGGGTGGCGAAGAGCTGCGGTATATTCGCTGCCTGAACGACCGTGCCGACCATCTGGATATGCTCACGAGCCTCCTAATGGAACATGTTCAGGGCTGGCCGGAGGCAGGTGGACCACCCCGCGGGCTACGCGATCGGCAGGCCACCCGGGAGCGCGCCCTCGCCCTGGGCGCGCAGCAGTGATAGGTCAGGGCACTCGCGGCATGCGGGCTTGCATGCACCGTTATGGCCCGGCACTCTCCGGGATAGACTTGGGTTACAGGACACGAGCATGCCTTGCCGTCAATCGTGCGCCGCCGCTTTGGCGCTAATGCTGTCGATGTGTGCCGTGGGCTCCGTGTCCGCCGGTTCCCTGACGATGAGCGGCGGGCTTGCCGTCTACAAGGATGACATTCTCGAGGATGTCATCTTCGGTCCGACACTGTCTCTCCGCGGCAGGCTTGATAGCGGCCTCTACCTGGGTGTCGAAGGCATGCGCCTGGAGGGCGATCAGAATGATGACGGCACGGCAGCAGCCAATCGGGGCGAAGTAGAGATCGGCATCGCACAGCGGGCCACACACAACTTCGACGTGCTGCTGGGGCTCGAAGCCGTCCACCTGGATCGCGACTGGGGGCCAAGCCGCACCGATGCGGGAGCAGCGGTCGGCTTCCGGAGTGCGCAAAACGGCCTGGAAACCGAGGTCCACGCCCTCTACCGCTATCCGGAGGGCAGTGACGAGTCGGCCCAGGTGGGCATTCGGCTGCGCACCGGTGGCGTCAACCTGGAAACCGGGTGGGGTATCGGCATTAGCGTCACCTGGCTGACCGACGAACGCATGGGCTCGGCACTCGTTCATCGCCGCTTCTAGTGTCCTGTAACCGAAATTCGTTATCTTTTGAGCTGCCTGTCCGGCCGTGGAGCAAGGCGCGGCTCGCAGCCAATGGCCGTCGCCCTTGGCAAGAGGCGAAACACCGCTCCGCAGCCGGACAGACGCTCCCGGAGGGCTTGCCGGTGCGCCTCCGAGGCGGTGTTGCCGGTCCTAGCCGTAGGATCCGCTACGCCTTCGGCCCGGCGCCTAGCCGAAGGCGCACCGACAAGCAAAAGACAACGAATTTCGGTTACAGGACACTAGCGCGCCCGCACAAGCTGCAGGATGCCGCCAAGGGCCGTGAACATGCCGGCAAAGAGCCCCGCGTAGGCACCCAGAGACAGCAGCAGGCTCGCCGCCAGCGCTCCGGCCACCATGGCCAGTAGCACGGCCAGCGCCGCCAGCATGATGGCGATGCCCAGCAGCAGGCGCGCCAACCCCGCGAACATGACTAACGGTGCAGCCAGCAGGCCGAGCGGTGACCCCGCCGCGGCTCGAACTGAGGGGGATCATCCACCTCACACACGCCGGCGATGGCATGGGGACAGCGGGGGTGGAAGCGACAGCCCGGCGGCGGATGCAGCAGGCTGGGTGGCTCACCGCCCGGCACCTCGCGCTGCTGGCGGGCGTTCGCCGCGTCCACATCGGCAATGGCCGCCAGCAGGGACTGTGTATAGGGGTGCTGTGGATGCGCCAGCAGCTCGTCCACCGGCGCCTGCTCGACGATGCGACCGGCGTACATGACGAAGATGCGGTCGGCAAAATGGCGTACGGTGGATAGATCGTGCGTGATAAAGGCCAGCGTCAACTCGCGCTCTGTCTGGATACGCCGGAGCAGATTGAGAATCTCCACCCGCACGGATGCGTCCAGCATGGACACCGGCTCATCGGCGATAATCATGGACGGCTCCAGCACCAGGGCCCGGGCTATCACCACCCGCTGCTGCTGGCCGCCGCTCAGCATGTGCGGGAATTTGTCGAGTATCGTCTCCGCCGGACTCAGGCGCACCTCATCGAGCACCTGGCGGATGCGCCGCTCGCGCTCGACCCGGCTGCTGATGCCGTGGACAATCAGCGGCTCGCTCAGAATTCGGCGCACATCCATAAACGGGGGTAGCGCGCCGTAGGGATCCTGCTGCACATAGCCGACGCTTGCGCGATACCACTGCATGTCCTTGCCACGCAGATCGGCGACCCGCGTGCCGTTGAACACGACCTCGCCACGGGTGGGCTTATGCAACCCGAGCAGGGTGCGCGCCAGGGAACTCTTGCCACAGCCGGATTCGCCCACGAAAGCCACGGCTTCACCGCGCGCCAGCTCGAAGTCGACGCCATCGACGGCTCGCACCGAACCCACGCGGAGGAACCCCCACTGGCGCAACTCGAACCAGGTATGGAGATCCTGCACGGCGAGCAGCGGTCCATCCCGTCCCCGCGCCTGTGCTGACGACCGCACGGCACTCATGCGCCACCTCCGCCGGAGCGACCGGCGTGGAGCCAGCAACGCACATGGTGCCGCCTGGCGAGGCGGATCGGCTCCGGGTCTTCGGCGCAACGCCCGAACCGGGACGGGCAGCGGTCGGCGAAGCGACAACCGGAAGGCAGATCGATCAGATCCGGTGGCTGCCCCGGGATATGGGCCGGTTCCTCGCGCTGCCGCAGCCGCGGCACGCTGGCCATAAGCATCTGCGAATACGGGTGTGCGGGCGCATGGAAGAAATCCTGCGCATCGGCCACTTCCACCACTTGGCCGGCGTACATGAGCGCGACGCGGTCGGCGATTTCGCTGGAAGTCGCCACATCGTGGGTGATCAGCATGAAACTCGTGCCCTGCTCCTGTTTGATGCGCTTGAGTACGTTCATGATGCCCGCCTGGGTGAGGACGTCCAGCGCCGAGGTGGGCTCGTCCAGGATGACCAGCTCCGGCTCCGTGACCAGCGCCATGGCCAGAACGACGCGCTGGCGCATCCCTCCGGAGAGTTCGAAGGGGTAGCGTTGCAGGAAGTCAGTGGAGACCCCGACCTGTTCAAAGGTCCGGGCCACGCGCTCCATGGCGCGGGCACGGCTCCAACCCATATGCACCCGCAGCGGTTCGGCCACCTGCTCGCCCACGCGCACCACCGGATTGAGCGCGTTCATGGCCGCCTGCATGACCATGGCGATCCGCGTCCATTGCACGTCGCGGCGAAACGCCTCCTCGCTCAGGGCCATAATATCCGTATCACCGAGCATCACTTTCCCGGAGAAGCGGTGCACGTTGCGGGGCAGCACCCGCAGCAACGCCTTGGCCAGGGAGCTCTTGCCGCAGCCGGATTCGCCGAGCACCACCAGGGCCTCATTGGCGAGGATATCGAAGCTGACTCCGTCCACCGCCCGGGCAACACCCCGTCGGGTCTGGTACTGAAGTTCCAGGCCCTCAACGCTGAGCAGGGTCTTTTGCGCCATGGTTATTGCGTCCTCAGGCGTGGGTTGAAAACGCGATCCAGGGCAAAACCGAGCATCGCAAAGCCGAGCCCGGTGAGCATGAGCAGCAGAGCCGGCGACACCACCCAGTAGTAGAAGCCGTTGTAGAGTGCGCTTTGCACCTGGGCGTCGTTGAGCACCTTGCCCCAGGTGGGAAGGATCGGATCCCCCAGGCCCAGCACCGCCAGGGAGGCCTCCAGGAAGACGTAGGTGGGGATCAGGGTGACAAACGTGGGGATCAGCACCGGCAGAATGCGCGGGATCATGTAACGCATGATGATCCGGCTGTTGCTGGCCCCGTAGGCGCGGGCGGCCTCGATATACGGCGCCTGTCGGATGGGCAACAGCATGGCCCGGTACATCTTGATGCCTGCGCTGAAAATCCCCAGCGCAATGACCACGCCCAGCATGAGCCAAATACTGGTGGAATAGAGCGTGCCCACCATGACCAGAATGGGCAGCAGCGGCAGAATGATATTGACCTCGGTAAGGCGCTGAATGGTGGCATCCACCAGGCCTCCAAACCATACCCCGGTGGCGGCGATTACCAGCGTCGTCACGGTCGTCCCCACGGCAGCCAGCAAGCCGAAGGCCAGGGCCACCGGCGTACCCCAGAGAAGCGCCACCATGATGTCCCTGCGCTGGTGGTCGGTGCCGGCAATGCCGTGCACACGGCCGTACACCGCCAGGTCCGCGTCCAGCGACGCCTCCTCCCCGTACAGGATGGCGTCCACCATGAGCTGATAACGCCCCGCCTGGGGCGAAGGGTCATCGCCATCGAGGGCATCGGCGAATAGCCCGATATGGGGCGAGACGCCCAGCCGCGCTTCCAGCGCCCGATTCTGGGAGATGGAGACCCGATCCTCCTGGGCAATCCGACGTCCGCCCAGCGGGATGGTCTCGCCGTCCGGCGTCTGCCAGCTCAGGCGCACGAAGGCCTCGCGGTCGGTGTCCTCGGTCTTGAGGAAGAGATTGATCTCGCTTGGGAAATCACCGTAGTCGTAATTGAAGGCCAGCGGGATGCGGACCTGGCGCCCGCCCTCGAAGCCGGCCTCCCGCACGTCGGCATCGGCACTACTCACCAGCACGGTCTCGGGCTTGTTGCCGCCAGTGAGTCGATCCGCCCATACCGGGCCCGCATTGATCGGGTGCATGCGCCATTCTTCGCCCCCGCGCCAGAGATCCAGCGCCTGGTTATAGGGAATGGCGATGACGGTGTACACGGACAGGGCGATGAGAAACGCGATCAACGCCATGCCCCCGATCGCCGAGGGGTACTGCCGCAGCTCCCGCAGCCCCTCCAGCCAGCGTCTCATCGGTTATCCCCCTCGATGCCGACACGCACCCTTGGGTCCAAAATGGCGTACAGGATATCCAGCAGGAACACCGTCAGCGCCAGCAGGTAGGCGAAGATCACGACCGAGCCGATGATCACTGGCGTGTCCCGGTGGCCGATGGCCTGGAACAGCAGCGTGCCCAGCCCCGGCCAGTTGAATACCTGCTCCAGGATGATCGCCCCGCTCCACAGGCCGATGAGCATCAGCGCAAAGCTGGTAATGATGGGCGACAGGGTCGGCCGCAGGATATAGCGCCGCTCGATCAATGCCGAGGGTAGCCCCTTGGCCCGAGCCATCTCCACGTAGTCCTCGCTGGAGTGAATCAGGAAGAAGGTCCGCCACGAATAGATCGAGATGAAAATCGATGACAAAAACATTGCCACCACGGGCAAAATCATGTGCCGCATGACGCTGAGCCCATACTCCCAGCTGCTCTCCGGCGGGGGGATATCCACCATGCCGCCGGCCGGCAGAACCGGAATAACAAAGGCAAAGAACAGAATGAGGAAAATGCCGTAAAACCAGCCGGGCGCGGCCGAACTCGGCGCCAGGGCAATCACCGCGCGATCGGTGCCGCTGCCGTAGCGTCGAGAGAGCCACAGCGCCGCCCACACCGAGACGAAAAACACCAGCAGGTTGGCAGTACCGAACAGCAGCAGGGTTGCCGGTAATCGCTCGACGATGATCCAGTACACGTCCCGGGCCCCGCGATCGCTATGCATTTCCTCGGCGCGGCCGAGATCCAGCAGCATGGCACCCTGGAGGTAATCGATGCTGCGCACGAAAAAGGGCTGATCCAGGCTGCGGCGCTCCACCTCCATTTGCACGCGGCGCTCGATGATGTCCTGGCGCTCTTCGGATGGCAGATCAAAGAACGTCGGATCGGCGCGCACCTGCTCGGAGACGTTCGAGCGGATTTGGATCAGCCGGAGGTCATCCACCTGACCGCCCATGTTGGCAATGAGTATGGTCAGGTAAACGCCCACCAGCACGGTGAGGACAAGGGCGATCAGTCGTTTGCCCGTGAACACCATGATGCGCCGGAGGTCCGTGAGCCATCCGCGGCGCGCCGGGCCGGCACCGGGCACGACACTCAAAGCTCTTGCTCCAGGGTGGCAGTGCCCGCCGGCACTGTGCCGAAGGCGTGGGACACAAACGCGGGGAGCGCAACGTCCCTTGATGTCACCGCCACTTCCAGGCTGTTGGCGCCGGTGCCAAGCGCCGCCAGCTCATCGCTGTCGAGATCAATGCGCCACTGGCCATTAGCCGCCAGGGCCGCCTTCCCCTTGCGGTGGAGCTGACCGTCGCCGTCGAAAAGCAGATACTGGACCTCGTCAATGGCATCCTCCGGATAGGGTTCGCCCTCAAAGGTAATATCCAGCCGGAAGCTCGCCTCGTCGCCCATGTGCACCATCATCGGCCCGTCCAGATTCACCTCCGGAATCCGTGGTCGCGTAAACCGCAGCCACTTATCGGCGGGATCCGGGAAATCCTCGTAACGGCGCAAGACCACAGTCCGCTCCACGGGATAAACCGCGTGCAGGTAAAACGGCCCGTCACCCACCCAGAAATGGTTCCGCTGCGCATACCAGTCCGCCAGCGCGGTATAGCGCTCGCGCGCTTCATCCTCGCCCAGATACTCCCCGAGCACGTCGGCATAGGGGACGAAATCGTTCTCGCGCCCGAGTTCCAACGCCCGCTTCAGCACGTTCAGGCTGGGGCCGGCCACCAGGCTCATCCAGTCAACTTCCAGTCGGTCAGCCTTGTCCGAGGAAAACGCCAGCTCGCCGCCGCGCTCTGCCAGAATACCGAGCGCCAGCGTATGCCAGGGCTGCGCCGAGGGCACCCGCTGGGCGACGATGGTCTCCGCATCCGGGTAGATCTGGTCGCTGTAGATCTCGATTGTCAGCGGATCCGTCGAGGTAATGCGCCAGCCCCGGAAATGGCGCTGAAACACTTCCAACAGCGGCACGTGGCTGGGGTCGAACAGGCTGCTCTCCTCGTCTGCGCGGGCAAAGGTGAGGATCCACGGCAGCACCACATCTGCCACGGACATCGTCGAGCCGTCATGCCAGCGGCGCTCCAGATAGCCGTCCTCGTAACGCACCCGGGTGCGGGTGCGGGCGGTGACCCCATCCTCGTGCTTCTCGCCCACGGTAATGAAACGGCCGGCCTCCCCGTCCCAGTCGATCCAGGCGTCCTCGGGCACCTGGATCGACTCACTGCGCACAACGGAGAGCCAGTCGTGGGTCTGCTCCACGGGCACGCCCGCCTGGACGGTCACTTCGGCCTCCTGGATGCGCTGCGGCCAGTACAGGCCGGTGAACGGATCCGGCAGCACTGCATCGTCGCTCAGTGCACGGGTGATCATGGTGTCAAACAGCCAATTGCTCCCTGCTACCGGGTTCCAGGGCTCCGTGAGCAGGCTCGGGGCGGCAAACACGATGCGTCCACCGACGCGATCCCGGAACCGCAGGGTATAGGGCCACAGCCGAGAGCCAGCGACACCACCGGCCAGATCCGCCGCCAGCTCGACATTGGCCGCATGGGGCAGAATATTGGTCTGATCGACCAGCCAGATGCGCGCCGAATCCTTCATGGCCAACTCCATGCCGCGGGCCATCATCTCCTGGCGCTCCTCGCTGGTGGCGTAATCACGCCGCTGGAGCCGGTCGGCGATCTCGTCCAGCTCCGGGTCAGGGTCGTAGGCCTGCCAGAGCGGGTCAGGGCGTCCCCGTGGCGTGTAGTAGAAGCTGAAGTTGTCAGAGACATCACGATTGATGACCGTGGAGATCCAGCTGCCGGTGTACACATGCCAGCGCCCACCTGCGGGATCACTGCCGATCCAGATCCGCGAGGCCTCCTCGGCCGTGCGGTATTGCCGCTCCACCCGGAAGCCTTCGTCCTCCAGTAGGTTGGCCACGTAATCGCCAACCCGCTTGCGCGCGTCCTCTGAGCGGATCAGTGCGATGAGTCGCACCGGCCGGTCGTTATATATCCAGCGGCCGTTCTCGAGGGTCCCGCCCAGCGCCTCCATCTCCTCGCGGATCACCCGCCGGGCGCGATCCGGGTTGTGGCCGTATTCCAGCTCCAGGGCCCGTGCGGTATCCGCCAGGCGCGCGTAGTCGGGGAACGCGGTGTTCACGGGCAGGGCGCGTGGCACGGCAAGCCCGCCGTAGAGTTCTTCCGCGATATGTCGCCGGTTCACCAGCCAGTTCATGGCCTCTCGGATTGCCTTGACGGCGAAGGGGTTCAGCTCGCCGTTGGCGAGTTCGGGGCCGGCGGGGTTGAGCGTCAACTCGGAGGACGTGCCGTAGGCCTCCTCGTAGGTCGCCTGTTGCGAGTCCCGCAGGCGGTGGTAGGCGGTCGTGTTGGTGACACCTTGCGCGAAGACATGGTGGGAGCCCGCCTCAATCAAGCCCGCGACCTTGCCGGCATCGGATTCCTGCGTAAACACGACTTCGTCGACCAACGCGCCGCGGCGCTCGCCCAAATCCGCGTCGGCGTCAGCCGAGCCGGCGTCGGGGGTATCCTCGGAGGAGGGTCTGCTGAACAGCACGGATGCCAGAATCAGGATGAACACACCAACGACAAGCAGGAGCAACAGTTTCCGCATAGATCTCGTCTTCTCCCATCGGCATCGGCGGCGCATCCACCGTTGCCGCGACCCGAGTGCAACAGTAGCGGCTATCCGCCCGCTAGGTCCACGCCCGGGAGGGGGTCACCGTGCGCACCGCGTCTGAGAATCCAGACACAATTTGCGCATCCGCCCGACCGTAATGATATTCTTACGGCATGAATCAGCGAAATGACAATTTCCCATTGGAGCGCAGCCAGGTGCGGGCGATGCTTGAGCGCTTCGGCATTCAGCCCACGCAACAGCGGGTCGATATCGCCCACCTCCTGTTCCAGCGCCCGCAGCATCTGTCCGCGGATCAGGTCCTGGCGCAGGTGAACACAGCCTACCGTCACGTCTCCAAGGCAACCGTGTATAACACGCTGGGGCTATTTGTGCGCCATGGCCTGATCAACGAGGTACTGACCGCACCCGACCGCACGCTCTACGACTCCAACACGTCGGCTCACCACCACGTCTATAATCTTGATACCGGTGAGTTATCCGATATTCCGGCCGGCAGATTGGCAATCCAGGGTGATCTGGGCTTGCCAGAGGGTACGGAGATCGAAGGCATGGATCTGGTGATTCGTATTCGAAGCCGCCACAGCCAGACGACGAAGCCGTAAACTACTTCCGAGCGCCTTCCCTCGTCAACGGCAAAAAAATGGTCTAGACTGAGTCTAAGTTGTATCCCAGAGGATAGGGTCGAGCCGGAGTCTCGTAATGGAGTATCCCCAACTGAAAAAAGCTGGTCTCAAGACGACGCTTCCACGGGTCAGAGTGCTTGAGCTGCTGCAGTCCCTGCAGGGAAAGCAGAGGCAACATCATCTCACGGCAGAGGAAGTCTACCGACGGCTGTCGGATGCGGGCTCCGACTTCAGCCTGGCAACGGTCTACCGGGTGCTGTCCCACTTTGAGTCTGCCGGGCTGGTCAAGCGGCACCATTTCGAGGGCGGTCAGGCGCGCTTCGAATTGGCTGACGGCGGCCACCACGACCACATCGTCTGCGTCAATTGCGGCAAGGTCGAGGAGTTCGTGGACGACGTCATCGAGAATCGCCAGAAGCGTATTGCTCAGCAACGTCAGTTCGACCTGAGGGAATACAGCCTAGTGCTCTACGCCAATTGCCTGCGGGAGTGTGATCAGGACGAGGCCGACTGAGCCTGCGGACGCCGGCGGTCGTCTAAATCACCCCCTCTAGATGCGTGATGGGGGCGCGCGCACGCCCGGATCTGGGGCACAACCGCGCCCCTTCCCGGTGGTTCCCTTCTAGCTCCCTTTTTCCTCCGAGGGCTTTTCCGCGCCTTGATGGCCTAACACGCCGGCTTGATCCAGACGGGGATGGTTCTCGCGAAACTCCCGGTCGGCACGCGGCAGTGCATCCAGGGTCTGTACCGAACGGTAAATGACGTGGATGGCTGCCAGCAGGTCCTTGGTATGCCCTGCCTCGGAGATCGTGTGCATGTTACGGATAGGAAACCCGATGGAGGTCGCCGCGCAGTCCACGCCGGCGAGTACTCCGGCCATGCCGTCGGTGCCCGTATCCGCGCCGCAGACATCCCGCTGCATGGGGATGGCATGCTCCTTGGCCGTGCTCTCGATCACGCGGTTGAGCTGTTCGCTGGCTATGGCACCCACCGCCAAGGTAAAGCCCTTGCCCATTTCCAGCGGTTGCATGCGCCGATCGCCAATGCCTGGCGCCGCCACGTAGTCGTGGTTCACGTCCACGGCGAGAATCGCATCGGGGTTCAGCGCCCCGGCAAACACCCGGCTACCCAGGCGACCAATCTCTTCGTAGCTGGCAATGGCGAAGAGCACGCGCAGGTTCTGCGTACCGCCGGTCTCGGCGATCAGGCGCGCCACCTCGACGGTCACAAAGCAGCCCAGTCCGTTATCCAGGTAAGCCCCGTAGAAGGTATCCGGGCTGAAGCCCCTGCGGATCGGGCGGTTCAGGATTATGGGATCGCCGGGCCGCACACCCAGGTTCTCTACTTGCTGTTTCTTGTTCTCGCCATGGATCTGCAGCTCCAAGTAGAGCTGTTCCTTCTTGACGCCCTTTTCACCGGTGCGTAACGCGTTATCGGCGAAATGAATCGCGCCAAGCGCTTCCACGGTACCACCCTCGATCACCCGGTAGCTGCCGGGGTTGTCTGGATCTTCGCTGAAGAGCTTCACCTCGTGGCCGATCAGCGTGGGGGGCAGGAAGGAGTCGCTGTTGATCCAGATTTTGCCGTCGTCACCGATGCTGCGCACCTGCAGGCGGATTTTGTCCGCATGCCCGATGATCATGATGCTGAACAGGTCGTCTCGGCCGGGGTGCGTATCCAGCACCACGCCGGCGTGGCCCTTGAACTGGTGCACGTGCCAGTCCTTCGGCGCAAAGGTCTCGAAATACGGTTTCAGCACACCGAAGGTCATGGCGCCCTCGAGACCCACCGGGCTCGGCGCAGCCAGGATATCCCGCATCAGGCTAAACTGGCGCTCGGGCATGGGCTGCGTCCAGGGTTGTTTCGATTCGCTCATGGTCCTCACTCTTCCGGTTTTTGTTGATCGTGCCCTAGTCTGACAGATTACAGAATAGGATGTAGACAGTCCGGGCAACCCTGAAGCCGGGCCTGGACAGGGCACCACGGCAGCCAACCCCAGATGGTGCAAGGGGGATGACCGCATTTGGGGAGCCAACAACAGCGCGCGCTCATCGGCGATGCCCATGACCCGCCAGATCAGATCGCCGGGCCTCACGGCGGAAGAGCCGGGTGAGATCCGATCATGGTGTCACGTTCCGCCCGCTGACCGGATGCTAACACCCGCTTGGCCTGCCGAAACAGGCCACTCAGGGCAGAAACTGCTCCTTGACGATACGCTCCTCCAGGTTGTGCTCGGGATCGAACCACAGGGTCAGCGCCCGCTCCGGATCCTCCCGAATGCTCACGTAGCGCACGTCGCGCACTTCGGTGAAGTCTGCGACCGCGCTGACGGACCGCTTGGGCGTCTCTAGAATGTCGAACTCCACATGCGCGGTATTATGCAAAACGGCTCCCCGCCAGCGACGGGGCCGAAATGCCACGATCGGGGTCAGGGCCAGTATGCCTGCCCTGAGCGGCAGGATGGGTCCGTCGGCGGAGAGGTTATACGCGGTACTGCCGGCCGGGGTGGCTACGAGCACGCCGTCGCAAATGAGTTCCTCAAGCCGCACGACACCGTCCACCTTGATGCGGATCTTGCTGGTCTGACGGGTCTGGCGCAGGAGTGACACTTCGTTGATGGCGCTGGCCTCCCGCCAGTTACCGCCAGCGGTGCGCGCACGCATGTGCAGCGGCTTGATGGTAACTGGCTGGGCGTTTTGCAGACGCTCGTATAGGCCGTCCGCCTCGAAGCGGTTCATCAGAAAGCCGACACTGCCGCAGTTGAGCCCGAAAACGGGTTTCCCAAGTGTCATGTACTTGTGCAGAGTGCGCAGCATGAGTCCGTCGCCGCCCAACGCGACAATCACATCGGCTTCTTCCGGGGGCACCGTCTCATACCTTGCCAGTAAACCCGCTTCCGCCTCCCGCGCGGTATCAGAGGTGCTGGCAATAATCGCAAGGCGCGGGGTGCTCATGGCGTTCCTTTTGTCAGAAAAGCCGATTGTGCATTCTCACTCTAACCCATGCACTCATGCGCTGCCCGCTGGATGCATCTTGCCCAATT
>NZ_SKOG01000193.1 GCF_007120195.1 Aquisalimonas sp. | reverse complement strand
GCATTTTTGGCCTAGTCAGTCTACTTGTCCCTTTACCCCCAGACATTAGCCCATAGCGGGCAAAAACCCTAGTGTCCTGTAACCGAGATTCGTTGTCTTCTGCTTGCCATTTTTCCGCGCACCCCTGTCCTGACAGACGCAGCGCGCATCGGCAATGTCGCGCACTTGTGGGTCAGGACACAAGAGGCACTGCACCATGGGCAATTCATCCTGGCACCGGCTCAGATCACTTGGCGCAGGTGTCCCGACTTTGCCTTGCACCTGTAATCACCTACTATAGTGGCAGCGCCCCCGCTCACGCGGGGCGTCACTGTTCCGAAGCGGGGGTGCTCCCGGATCGTCCGGGATGCTGAGAAATACCCTTGGAACCTGACCCGGTTTGTACCGGCGTAGGGAAGCTTTGATGGCCTGCCTCATCGAATGCGCCTCTCGCTTTGTGTTTTCCATGAAACCGGCCGCGGCCGGCGTACCACCAACCAGGTGAAAACACGATGAGTTCACACGTTTTTGTCTTCAGCGGCCAGTCCCATGGGCTGGATTCGGCGATCACGCGCCCCCTCCCGGGCTCCCGGCGTATCCACGTCACAGGCTCGCGACCCGACCTGCGTGTGCCCATGCGGGAGATCCACCAGGCCGACACTGTCAGTGAGCAGGGACGGGACGCGAACACGCCACTGGCGGTCTACGATACGTCCGGCCCTTACACCGATCCGGATGCGCCCATCGATCTGCGTCTGGGTTTGCCGGCCATTCGCAGGCCCTGGATCGAAGAGCGGGGCGATACCGAGCAACTCGGTGGGCCCAGCTCCAGGCACGGCCAGGACCGCGCCGCAGACCCGGCGACCGCGCCGTTGCGCTTTGCGCATATTCGGCCGCCGCGCCGCGCCCGCTCCGGCGCGAACGTCTCGCAAATGCACTATGCGCGCCAGGGAATCATCACCCCGGAGATGGAATTTATCGCTATCCGGGAGAATCAGCAACGCCACACCATCAGCGACCAGCGTCTGTTGCAGCGCCATTGCGGGGAGGCGTTCGGTGCCCGGATTCCCGATGTGATCACACCGGAGTTCGTGCGTCAGGAAGTGGCCAGTGGCCGCGCCATCATCCCCTGCAATATCAATCACCCGGAGCTGGAGCCGATGGTCATCGGCCGCAATTTCCTGGTGAAGATCAATTGCAATCTCGGCAACTCCGCGGTGACGTCGTCCATCGAGGAGGAAGTCGAGAAGATGGTGCGGGGGATCCGCTGGGGTGGGGACACGGTGATGGACCTGTCCACCGGCAAGCACATCCATGAGACGCGCGAGTGGATCCTTCGCAATAGCCCCGTCCCCATCGGTACCGTGCCCATTTACCAGGCCCTGGAGAAGGTTGACGGCAAAGCCCAGGAGCTTACCTGGGAGCTGTTCCGCGACACGTTGATCGAGCAGGCGGAGCAAGGTGTGGATTACTTCACCATCCACGCCGGTGTGCGCCTGCGCTATGTCCCCATGACGGCCAACCGTCTCACTGGCATCGTCTCTCGCGGTGGCTCGATCATGGCCAAATGGTGCCTCGCCCACCATCGGGAGAGTTTCCTGTACACCCACTTCGAAGACATCTGCGAGATCATGAAGGCGTACGACGTGGCCTTCTCCCTCGGGGACGGTCTGCGCCCTGGCTGCATTGCCGACGCCAACGACGAGGCCCAGTTCGCAGAGCTGGACACCCTGGGGGAGCTCACACAGATCGCCTGGAGGCACGATGTCCAGGTCATGATTGAGGGCCCCGGCCACGTGCCCATGCAAAAGATCAAGGAAAACATGGACAAGGAACTCGCCGTCTGCGACGAGGCGCCGTTCTATACCCTGGGCCCGCTGACGACGGATATTGCGCCCGGCTACGACCATATCACCTCAGCCATCGGCGCAGCCCAGATCGGCTGGTACGGAACCGCCATGCTGTGCTACGTCACACCGAAAGAGCACCTGGGCCTGCCCAACAAGGAAGACGTGCGCGAGGGCATTGTCGCCTACAGGATTGCCGCGCACGCCGCCGATCTGGCCAAGGGGCACCCGGCGGCCCAGGTGCGGGATAATGCGCTGTCGAAGGCCCGATTCGAGTTCCGCTGGCAAGACCAGTTTAACCTCGGACTGGACCCGGAACGGGCGCAGGCCTATCACGACGAGACCCTGCCCAAGGAAGGTCACAAGGTCGCCCATTTCTGCTCCATGTGCGGCCCGAATTTCTGCTCCATGAAAATTACCCAGGACGTGCGTGACTATGCGCGTCGGCATGGCCTGGAAACCGCTGAGGCCCTGCAGCAGGGCATGGAGGAGAAGGCCGAGGAGTTCCGACAGTCGGAGTACGGGATCTACCAGCCCAAATAAAACGAGGCCCCGCGGCAGTCGTCGCGGGGCCGTTGTCGCCGCACGCGGCCGACATGCTAGGATTGGCTGGTCAGGAATACGCCAACCCGCGCCAGGGCTGGCCCGGGAGGAGATACGCCGATGACTCATCCCCACGAGAACAGCCTTCTCGAGGAACCTGAAAAGACACTCCCACAGTGGCTGCTGACCAATGCAGTCGCGTTGGTCGTTGGCCTGCTTGCCTTTGCGCTGATCGGTTTCGTTGGCTACCAGATATCCACCGGCGGTTACGAGGTCACGGGTGGGCTACTCGTCGTGACGTCCATTACACTCGCCTGCCACGTGGCGGAGTTCGGCCGCCGCCGTGTCCTGCGCGCGCTCGGGGCCGTCTAGTGTCCTGCCCCAAATGTGCGTACCATTTCGGCCCGCCGGCGGGCCGTTGTCACAATGTTGGCGGCGCTCGAGGCGGTCTCGCCACGGCTTCGCGCGGGCCACCATGCCCACGGATCGCGGTGATGCCCTGCCCTGGCACGATGCGTTGAAAGGTACGTCGCCATGCTCGTGACC
The DNA here is from genome assembly GCF_007120195.1 of Aquisalimonas sp. Taxonomy (GTDB): domain Bacteria; phylum Pseudomonadota; class Gammaproteobacteria; order Nitrococcales; family Aquisalimonadaceae; genus Aquisalimonas. The sequence continues at coordinate 3,022 of NZ_SKOG01000193.1, read as the reverse complement.
GCTTTGCTCGTCACCGGGACCGTCGTATTCGTCCTGCTCGCATTCGCCATGTACGGCCGCCGCGGACCGGTGCGGGCCACTCTCGCCGCCACCGCCATCATCGTCCTAATTGGCCTGGTCTGGGTGGCCATGGCCTTCCTGCCGCCGTAGTCGCCTCTCGCCCGGGAGTTAGTGTCCTGTCCCGCAAATAACGTTACGATTGTCGCGGCCCTGACGGCCCCTGGCGGCGTTGCGCCTCCTCGCCGTCGTCCCCGTACGCCTCGTCGGCGCGCCTTGCCAGGAACCGTCAGGATCCACGCCAATTTTCGCAACGTATTTACGGGACAGGACACTAGCATGCCCAATCTGGCGCTTGTCATCATTGCCGCGCTGTCGCTATTCGCGACTGGCTATGCGCATCACCGGCTTGCACTCACTATCCCGAGTGCCGGCCACCTGCGCACGGCCCGCCTTGTGCTCGTCGGCACGGGACTCGCCTTCGCCTGGGTGATGGCACGGCTCTACGGCGTCATGACAGAGTTGAACACAATACTGGTGTTCCTGGCCTCGTTCGGAATTGTGCACGTGCCCGCGGCGGCGATTCTGTTCATCAAATCGCGCAGCGTTGATGAATAGCAGCGGTCAGGACACAGGGCTCCCGGGCGTTGACCGCAGGAACTGCCCACCCGTCACGCGCTCACTCGGCGCCATCATCCCGGCGAGCGATCGCGGCCTCCAGATCCGCCTGCAGTTCCAGCGGGGGCACTTCGACGCCTTCCAGTGCCGCCGTCCACGCCACACCCACCCGCAGGTGATCACCGTCCATGCCGGGCAACCACCGCTCCATGAAGACATCCAGCGGTACCGCTTCCGGAGCAAAACTCCGCCACTCGTCCGTCGCGCACTCGGCGGCCGCCGCATCGTCCGCCCAGAAGGGCATGACCATGATGCCGTTGTCCAGCGCAGAGGGCGCGAGCGCCCAGCCCTCGTCGTCACTCAGACCCCAGACCAGGCCTGAGGTGATCACCTCGTCCAGGAAGGCACGATACGATGGGTCCACGGCTTCCTCGCCGGCTTGTGCCATTCGCTTGCCCTCCGCCTACCAAGCCGTCGCCATAACGGGCCCACCAAGGAACCCCCCGGTAGTGCATCGCGGCCTGTTTGCCCGTGCGCACTGACCAGATCCTGCAGCGCCCAAGGCACTGTGGCACGTGCCGCACACGCCCGACAACCGCCTCGCCCGTTGTTGGGGCGGCGCCAGCGGCGGCACTGCCGCCGCCCCAGCCGTGTTTGCAGCGGCATACGACTCCCTGTCCCGCACGTGCTGCCGGGTCTCGGTGTCAATACACACGCAAAGGTTAGTAGTACCATAGCCTCGTGATCTCGGTGCACGGCACTGTCAGCAGCATCTCACAACGGGTCTTAGCGCAATGCAGTACCGAACCAGCAACCCCTTGCTCCAGGTCATCCTGCTGATATTCGGCGTCGTGTTCATCGGCGCCGCCTTCTTTCTCGGCGCCTTGCTGCTCGCTGTGTTCCTGGGGCTAGGCGTGATCGTGGCGGTGATTCTCTGGATCCGTTTCCGGCTGCTTCAGGGCCTGCGGTGGCGCGGGCCAGGGAAATCCGCGCCCCCGCCGGAGTCGCACGCCAACCACCGCAGTACGGTCATCGAGGGGGAGTACGAAATCCGCAGTGCCAAAGCGTCGCGTAAGCAGCGACCGCCCAACGAGCACGATCGATGATCGCCGGCGCCGTTGGTGTGGCGTGACCTCCCTGAGGACCCGCTGTCAGCCACCCCGGGCGGCTTGTCGCAGACCCAATGCCCTCCACACGGGTGTCACGGAGTGCGGCAGCGCGGGCAGGCAGCCCAGTTCCACGCCTGAGTCCGGGCGGTGAAAATCGGATCCGCAGGACGCCAACAGATCATGCCGCAGCGCGAGGCCCACGGCATCACGCACCTGTGCTGGCGTCGCCCGGCCGGTCGCGACCTCCACGGCGTCTCCACCAGCCTGCACAAACGCCGCACAGAGGCGGCGAAGCCAGGCGCCCGTCATGCGGTAGGCAAAGGGATGGGCGATCACGGCCCAACCACCGGCCCGGTGGATCCAGCCCACTGCCGTTTCCAGGCTGACCCACGTCGGGTAGACCCAAGCCCGGCCATGGCGCCCCAGGTAGCGCTTGAACACCTGTGCGCTATCCCGTGCAGCGCCCTGCTCCACCAGCCATGCCGCGAAATGGCTGCGGCTAGGCGCTTGGCCGTGTGCGCTGGACATGGTGTCCATTGCCCCCGGAAGTCCGCACCGCGTCAGTCTTTCGGCAATGCGCCCGGCACGCTGCCAGCGCTGTTCCTGCTGCCAGCGCAACCCCTGATCCAGAAGCGGGTGGCTACCGACCCCTAGCCCGAGCACGTGGATCTCCCGGCCTTTCCAGAGGGTCGAGACCTCGACGCCGGGGACCAACTCCACACCCGATGCGGCAGCCGCCCGCGCCGCTTCCGGCAGGCCGGCGACAGTGTCATGGTCGGTCAGCGCCAACTGCTGTACGCCCTGGATCGCCGCCCGCTCCACGAGTGCCGCGGGCGTCAGAGCGCCGTCCGATGCGGTGGAATGGGCGTGCAGATCCACGCACAATGCAGGCGATTCGGTCGACGGGATGCGCATACTGCGATCGTCCCCCGATCGTCACCGAGAATCAATGCCAACCGCCGCCACGGGTGTTCACTCACTATAGGGGAATGCGGATGCGGCCAGACGACGACAGCGAACCACCAACCCTGGGCTGGGAGGGCTCCCGCAGCGCCCTGGTCTGCAGCGGTGACTGGACCTTGGCGGGGCTGTCTTTGCGAATACCCCAGCTGCCACCAGGGGTGGTCCGTGACGTGCACCTGGACATGACGGCCGTCGAGCGCCTCGACACAGCGGGCGCTGTCACCCTCAGCCGCCAGTTGCGGGAGCTGGAAACCAGGGGGTGCACGATTCACCGCGACGACGTTCCCGCCCGCCACCAGGTCTTCTTGGAACTCATCGCCAAGCATCACCAAGAG
>NZ_SKOG01000259.1 GCF_007120195.1 Aquisalimonas sp. | reverse complement strand
TAGCTGAGCGAGCCGCGCATGTTCAGCGCCAGCTGGCGGGTTAACCCGGTCCGGAAACTCCAGAAGCGTTGCTCCCGGTCTTCTCCATCGGCACCGTCAGGCTGCACCCAGGTCCGCGAGATACTGTTCTCCCAAGTGGTAGCGGGACCCAGACTCCATACAACGCGACCCAGCACGCCAGTGCGGCGATCATCCCGCTGGAAGTCGTCCGCCTCCGCCCGCTCGGAGAGGAAATCCCGGTCCGTGCGGAAGGCGAGCAGCGACCACTCGCTCCTGCGCAGGTTGTAACGCACCGATACCTGAGCGCGCTCGAGGACGAAGATATCCTCAGCCCGGACAGGCGAGGCCAGCTCAAAGCAGAACACCAAGGCCTCCTCCTCTGTAAACCCCTGGTCGATGAAGAAATCCAGGCAGTTTTCGTCTGCCAGCAGCAGTTGACTGCGCGTGGTGGACACGAGCTGCACAAAGGACGCCTGCCACATGGCACGCCGGCGCTGATGCCGCAAGTCGAGACTGCCGGTGCGCCCGAAGAACCGCTCGCCGACGGTGCCCTCCAGGGAGGTCCTCACATTCGGGTTCCAGCGAAACCCGGCATTCCAGAAGGAGCCGTCGATATCGCCCGTGGGACTGACGAAGTCATTGCGCTCTTCACCCACGGTGCCGAACACGGAGAGCCGGCGCGTCAACTCCACACCGGCAGTGCCGGAAATGGTCGCCAATATGACGGGATCATCGCCGAGCGTGCCAACCTCGTCGTCGTCAAAGCGAATCTCCTGCCACTCGAAATTTCCACTCCAGAAATAGCGCCTTCCCATTGGCACGCTGGTGACATCGACGGTGTAGGTCTCGGCGGTGCTGTCCCGCCGACTGCGAACGCGATCGTACGCGTAACGGGCGGTCACGTCGGCAAGCCGGCCAAGCCGCTGGGTGGCATAGGGACTCACGCGCCAGGTCGTTACGGTTGTGGTGTCATCAAACACACCCTCCCCGACCCCCACGGGATCCAGGAACGTCTCTGACTGCTCGCGGCGGGTGGCGGATGCATCAAGAAACAGGAAATTCCGCAGCAACTCCGCGTTACCGCGCACATTGTACCGCTGGGTCGCGGTGTCCCTGTCGGAGTCACTCGCGTGGAATCGATTATTAAACAGATAGTCTGCACGCCCGCGGATGCGTTTGCCTTCGGCGGTGACCAGGACACCCGGCGCAACGTTGTAGATGATGTCACGGCGCTCCTGCCCGCGCGGCGCGAGCCGCGCGTTGTCGGTGGCGGTGACCGTTTGCTCGAGACGCGGCGTAATGGAGAACCGCCTCTCCTGCTCCTCCTCCTGCTGAGCATGTCCCGGCCACGCTACCGCCAGCAGTGCCATAAGGCACGCCCCGTGTACAGCATGGCAGGACGTAACCCTGCGCTGAGGTGGTCTAACACTCGGCACCGGTCACGACCTGTAGTAAGACCCGTAATATCCATGGGCATACTTCATACCCGGCAACGGCAGCGATTTGTTGAGCAATGGCACAACCACCTCACAGCCTTCGAGCTGTTCCGTGGCCCGCGCTATCGCCTCCTGGGGGGTCTTGTCGGCCTCCACCACAAACACGATCTGGCCCATGTGGTGCGCAAGCGCACCGGCCTCGCTGGTGGCGAGTAACGGAGGGGAATCGAACAGGATGATGCGGTCCGGATAGCGATGACTCATATCAGAGATCAAGCGGTGCATATCCCGGCTCGCCAGCATCTCAGTCGCCTTGGGGTAGGTCCGTCCTGCCAACAGGACGCTCAGGTTGTCGATGTCCGTTCGGATCAGGGCATCCGGAAAATCAATGCTCTCGTCAGCCAGGAGATCCAGTAGACCGGGGCCATCCGCACTGATGCCCAGATACTGGGGAACTGTCGGCCTGGCGACATCGGCGTCGACAAGCAGCACGGTGCGATCAAGCTCCATGGCAATGCTCATGGCCAGGTTAATCGCACAGAAGCTCTTCCCCTCACGCGGCAGCGAGCTCGTGACCATCACCAGGTTGCGGTTGCGTGCTGCCGGGGCGTCCTTGCCGAAGGCGTTCGCCAGCAGCGGCCGCTTGAGCAGCCGGAATTCCTCGGCAACCTGACTGCGCGTGGTCCCATCCGGGCTGATCAGCCCCGCCTCCGCGAGGTGCGGACGAGAGATCGGCTCAAAGCGCCGCGTCACCGTAGGCTGCGGCGACTGCTCCAGAGTTGCCGCGTCTGGCGGGTGTCCCTGCTCATGGACTGCATCCATGGCCCGCTCAATATTCGAGCGGGCCTGCAGGGAGGCGTCCGCTTCGTGCTCCTGATCGGCGTTGGGCCTTAGTTTCCGGGCCACGTGGCCCCGTGACTTGCTTATTGCCTTTTCAATGATGCTCATGGGCCGGTCCTTCCCTTAACCTTGGTGGGCACTGTCCTTCACAATAGAAAGTACGAGGCGAGGACGGCGCCGTAGACCAGCACCAGAACGCCAACGACAACCGTGAATCCGGCCATGGCCCAGCGCCACCGGCGGCGACCTTTTCTCGTTTCCACGTAGGACACCATGCCTAGTACCGGACGCCCAGTGAGCTCGGCAAGTTGGCTCCGCGACGTCACCGTGCTGCGAAGCTGCCCGAGGAGAAAGGCAAGGCCGGTGCCAGCGCCGAGCCCCAATAACAGCGCCGCGCTCGCCAGCATAGGCCGGTTCGGATCCGATGGGCTGGAGGGCACACGCGGGGGCTCGATAATGCGGAAGTCCACCGCCTCCGTCTGGCTCTCGACGTCGCCGGTCATGGCCGCCCGCTCCCGGGTCGCGAGCAGCTGCTCGTAGTTGGCCTGAATGACATTCTTCTTGCGCTGCAGCGAGGCATACTCCGACTCGATGCGGGGAATGCGATCGACCTGTTCCTTCAACGCCTGAAGGCGCTTCTCATACTCCTCGACCCGCACAGTGAGGGAGGCGACACTGCTTTCGGTCTCGGCAAGGCTGAAGTTGAGGTGTTGCTGCAACGCGGTCATGGTCTGTTGAGGGGACGGGGTCGGGGGCATTTGCGCCACGCGCTCGGCCCTTTCCTCTTCGAGCTCGGCGATGATGCGCCTCACCGAGGTGACATCGGGGTGCTCGTCGGTATAGCGACGCCGAAGCTCATCGAGATTGCTCCGCAATGTGCTGATGCGACCATCGAGCTCCGGATCCGCATGGTTCTGGTTACCCGGGTTCTCCCCAAGGAGCACGGGCTCCTCACCTTCGAGCTGCCTGGAGAGGGTCTCCCTGCGGTTCTCGGCTTCACGCAGTTCCAGCCGCGCCTGCTGCAGCTGTTCCTCGAGGTTTCTCATGCGACCGAAGTAGTCTCGCCCCGACAAAATGTTCGAATGCTCGCGCCTGAATTCCTCGATCTTGCGCTCATGATCGGAGAGCGTCTCCCGGTAACTCTCAACCTGGGCCTCAATGAATCGCCGTGAGCCGAGAAGGTCCTGCCGGCCGACGCTGATTCCGCCTTCCATGAACAAATTGACGACAGCCTGCACCACCTCCTTGGCTTCCTCAGGGTGGCGACTCGTGTAGCTGACGGTATAGAGGTTGTCACGACCACCCAGCCCGCCAAGGCGAATGTTGCGGTCGAGCTCGTCGATGATGGCGTCTTTGTCCTGGGAATGCCCCGAGCGCAGATCCAACTCGACCTCGCGGGCGACTTTCTCCAGGTTCGCGCGGGTCAGGAGCGTCTGCGTCATCATGCGCACCCGCTGCTCCGTGTCCGGCCTGACGGTCAGGTTCCGCAGCAGGGGCTGGAGCACTGAATCGGTGTTAACATGAATCTGTGCCGAGGCCTGGTAGCGATCCGGCAGGGTGTCCACCCACACCCATCCGGCAATAGCGACCACCCATGCAACCAACGCGATATACCACCGGCGACGCCACACGCCGCGGACCTGCAACAGGACTTGCTCGAGGATCTTATCCATTGTGCTCTACCTCTGAACGCCGCACTTCCTTGATCGCCATCGGCAACCAGATACCAATCAGAAGAAACTCTCCGGGATTACCAACACGTCGCCAGGGAGCATCTGCACGTTGGCCGAGATATCCCCGCCGTTGACCAGGTCATCCAGCCGTACGCGGTATTCCTTCTCTTCGCCATCGACCGTGCGCACGATAGTCGCCCGGTTGCCGGCGGCGAAATCTGTCAACCCGCCCACTTCGATCATCACGTCCATCACCGTCATGAACTCCCGGTACTGAAGCGCCCGGGGCTGGGTTGCCTCACCGATCACCCGTACCTGCTGGTCGAATGGGCCAACAAAGCCGGTCACCACCACTGTCACGACAGGATCACGGATGTAGGTGCTGAGCTCTTGTTCGATGTCGCGCGCCAGTTGTGTTGGCGTTCTGGAACTGGCTGGCAGGTCTTCGACTAGTGGCGTGGTCAGCTTGCCGTCCGGGCGCACAGGAACCGCCATGGAGAGTTCCGGATTCCCCCAAACGATGATGCTCACGTTATCGCCTGGGCCAACCAGGTAGTAGCGATCAATGGGGGTATCAACATAGGGCGGTGCGGGCACATGTGTCGCACAGGCACTGAGCAGCACGGCGGCGCTGGCGAGCACGAGGATAAAACGAAGACCGCTGCGAAACGGAAGGACTCCCGAGAACAGATGCATCCCTTCTTCACCCCTTCTACTTATCTGCGTCGGGAACTGATGTTCCCTTGTTCTATCTCAACGTGCCGCCATGCCAGACGACCACCGTTAGCGCCCTTGCGCTTGCCAATGCACCGCACTCTGCGGCTGCACTCGGCCCCGAGAGCCTGTCGCCACGCCTCTACCGCTCGTCTTCTTGTAGTCATGAATCGCCCGTCAGGGACTGCCCGCGCACTGGTCGAAACATCTATTTATACATTCTCCCTGTCTTGAATAGTACCACGCCATACGCGCCGGTAAAGGCAAAGTGTGAACTGAGTCTCAAAATAGTATCGCGCCGGTGTTACCTTGGTTCCTGACGGGCCGCAAACGGCCGGTCACGCGTGACAGCGCTGCAAAGGCTCAGCGTGTGTGACCAGCGCGTCGATCTAACCGATCCTACGCGTGTCCAACGGACCCGGACACGCCATCGCAGCCCAAGGGAACTGGCAAACCTATGAGACAGGACGCTCTAACCGAACGATTTCAGGAATATTTTGACGTCGTACCAGTGATAGACGACGCATTGCTGCGTCGCATCTTCAACCTCCGATACAACGTGTACTGCCGTGAGTACGGGTATGAGCGGGAAGAAGACTGCCCCGGACGCATGGAGCAAGACGACTACGATCACCACGCCCTCCACGCCGCCGTCATCCACCGCAGCAGCCAACAGGTTGCCGGGTGCGTCCGGTTAATCTGCCCCGACCGGGCCGGCCCAGTCTCAGTGCTGCCCCTTGAGCGGTTCTGTGGCCACACTCTCGATCATGCGGACCTCTACCCCGGCGGTTTTCCCAGTCACAAGATTTGCGAGACCTCACGCCTGGCAGTGAGCGCGGAGTTCCGCCGCCGCCCCGGAGAGAAAGACAATGCATTAGGAATTCCCGGACACTTCGACGCCGGCAATCAGGACGAGATGCGCAGCTATCCAATGATCTCAGCCGCACTGTTTCTTGCCGCGGCGGCACTGGCGGCGTCATCAGCACGACCGCACATATTCGCGATGATGGAGCCGCGCCTGAACCGACTGCTCGCCCACTCCGGGCTTCAGTTCACTCAAGTGGGTCGTGTTTTGGACTACCATGGGACCCGGGCAGCCTACTACATCCACCATCAGGTCGCGATGGAGAGGATGAAGCCCGCACTGCACGGGCTGTATTGCGCCGTTCTCGAACAACTCGCTGGCGCAGCGCAAAGCAGCACACCCCGCCTCGTGTGCTGAGCGCCCATGGTTCAAGGCATCCGGAAAACCGCCCCGGTCACAATCCACAGCGCCGGGCGTGACAATCCTGTGGCGGTGACAACGAGGAGATTCG
>NZ_SKOG01000166.1 GCF_007120195.1 Aquisalimonas sp. | reverse complement strand
TGCGGGGCAGGTAGGCCTGCTTCTGCGCCTCGGAACCGTGGCGCAACAGCGTGCCCATGTTGTACATCTGCCCGTGGCAGGCGCCGGCGTTGCCGCCGTTGCGGTTGACCTCCTCCATGATAACCGACGCCTCGGCCAAGCCCAGCCCTGAGCCGCCGTATTCCTGTGGGATCATGGCGGCGAGCCAGCCCGCCTCGGTCAGGCTGTCGATGAATGCTTCGGGGTAGGCCCCTTCGGCGTCAACCTCGCGGAAGTACGCGTCCGGGAAATGTTTGCAAAGGTCTCGGAGTGCATCGCGAAGTTCCTGGTACTGGTCCGGTTTCGGGTGCATAGGTGGCATTCCGTGGGTCTAGGATTCTGGGTCAGTCGGCCAGCTCGGCAGTGGCCTGCATGGTCATGCCGCCGTCGCCGTCGAGCGTCCATAGCTCCGCCCCGCCGCCGTCGGGGGACAGCCGCCCCTGCAGATGAAACGGAGTGCCGTGGAACAGGGGACGGAAAGCGCGCATGGTCAGACTGGTGATTCGCTGTCGCGGATGTTCGCGTGCCAGTGCTTCGGCTAGCAGGGTCAGCGTCAGCGGCCCGTGGACGACCAGCCCCGGGTACCCCTCTACCTCCGTGGCGTAGGGCTGGTCGTAGTGAATGCGGTGGCTGTTGAACGTCAGCGCCGAGTACCGGAAGAGCAGCACGGGACCCGGCGTGATGTCGTAGGACCACTGCGTTGCCCCGGGCGGCTGGATGGGCTCGGGGGCAGTCGCCGGGGCGTCGGTCTGCGGCGCTTCCCGGTAGGCGATGTCCACCTCCTCGGTGATCGCCAGGCCCGACTCCCCGTGCACCGTGTGCTCCACGGTGACAATGACGAGCTCGCCGGTGCGGCCCTGCTTTCCCACCACGTTGGCGATACGCGATGTGCGTCGCGTCGCCTCGCCAATGCGTAGCGCCTGATGGAACCGCAGACGGCTGCCCGCCCACATGCGCCGCGGCAGGTGCACGGGCGGCAGAAAACCGCCGCGGCCCGCGTGGCCGTCGCGCCCCAGGTCTCCGGTCGCCGGGGTGTCGAGGAAATACAGCCAGTGCCACAGGGGCGGCAGGTCATCGCCCTCTGCGGGCGCTTGCTCCCGATCCAGCGTGGCCGCCAAGCCGCGCGCCGGTGCCGCGGTGATGCGGTCCACGACCGATACCGAGGTGCCGATCCAGTCCTGCAATGATCTCTTTGCCATCGTCGGCGACTCTGCTTGCCAGTCTGCCGTCGAGCATGTCGCCGCCTGCGTCGCCCTGGCAATTCGCCATTGCCGAAGTGCGTGTTCGGTGTCGCTGAAGTACCATCAATTGTCGCGGTCTTGTCCGCGTGTTCCGCAATGCAGGTGCGGCCATGCAACGGTTATTCTTCGATTTCATTGATCTCCGCCTGTTCGTCAATATCGCGGAGACCCACAGCCTGACCCGTGGCGCCGAGCGCTCCTGCACCTCGCTTGCGGCCGCCAGCATGCGTATCAAAAACCTCGAGGACGCACTGGACACCAAGCTCCTGCACCGCACAAGTCAGGGGGTCACCCTGACGCCGGCCGGCGAGGCAATGCTCCATCATGCGCTGCTGATCCTGCAGCAGACCGAGCGGCTGCGCGGCGATCTGCTGGAGTACGCCAAGGGGGTGAAGGGGTGTGTGCGGATGTTCGCCAACACCACGGCCATGACCGAGTTCCTGCCCGTGGCCCTGGGGGAGTTCCTGTCATCCCATCCGCAGGTGGACGTGGCCCTGGAGGAGCGGATGAGCCACGACATTGTGCGGGCGGTCACCGAGGGTAGTGCCGATATCGGTATCGTCGCCGGCAACGTCTCCACCGGCACACTGGATATTCGCCCCTACCACACGGATCGGCTGGTGCTGGCCACGCCCCTGGATCACCCGCTGGCGACGCGTGATGCCATCTACATCGAGGAGGCGCTGGATTACGAATTCGTGTCCCTGCACTCCGGCAGCGCCATCTACGCCTTCATGATCCAGGTGGCGAGCGATCTTGGTGTGCGTCTGCCGGTGCGCGTGCAGGTGTCGAGCTTCGATGCGCTTTGCCGCATGGTCGCCGCGGGTGCCGGTATTGGCGTGCTGCAGGACAGCTCCGCCCGCCGACTGGCCCAGACCACCAACATTCACGTGGTGGACCTCAGCGACGACTGGGCCGAGCGCCAGCTCAAGATCTGCGCCCAGGACGTCGAGGCGCTGCCCTGCTTTGCGCGCGAACTGGTGGACTTCCTGGTGTCCACGGTCCCGGGCCCGGCCACATCCGCCCCGGGTGAGTGACGGCGCACAGCTAATCGCCGCCGGTGCCTCCTTCGCGCAACAGGAACGAACCCCGGCCGGTGGCGAGTTTGCGGTTATCGGCGTCGACCACATCCGCGGTGCCGACCACCACCTTGCGACCGGCCTTGATGATCTCGCTACGGGCGTAGATACGCCCGAGTCCGGTGGGGCGGAGGAAGCTGACGTTGAGGTCCACGGTGATCGGGCCGGCGTCGTACTGGAACACAGAGCGCACCCCCGTACCGAGAACGGTGTCGATGAGAACGCAATAAATGCCCCCGTGGACCATGCCGTAGGCCTGCAGGAGGTTATCGGTGACGGGCAGGGACACTTCACTGCGGCCGTCGTCGGCGACCCATTCCACGTGCACACCGAGGTGCTGGCGGAAAGGGTTGGTGCGGTTCCAGGCAATCTCGTCGTCGGTCGTCCAGGCCATGTCGGAGTCCGTGGTTAGGGGTTGGATGTCGCCGCGTGCCGCGGAAAGATTTCGCGGACACAGTCGATGAGCAGCTGTCGGAACGTCAGCGCCATGGGCGGTCCCGGGCGGTGGGCGACGATTGAGGTTATCGTACCGGTGCGTGGCAAAGCGATAGTGGGCAGTTGCGCAGGACACTAGGCTTGTCGGACACACTCCACGCTTGGGGGAGAAAACCATGCAGGCGGATATCCACCGCAACATCCCGGACAGCCGGGGCAGCAACGCCTACGAGGCTGATCCGGAATTCGCCCGTCTGTTGCGTATCTATGCACCGGAGACGCTGCTCGAGCGCGTGGAACCGGAGTTCCGGCGCCTGGGTGCGCTGGTGGGTGACGAACTCGAACAGCTCGCCCTGGAGGCGGACAAGAACCCGCCGGTCCTCAGTCTGCGCAGCCGTAACGGGGCCGAGCAGCAGCGCATCCACAAGCACCCCGCCTACAGGCGGCTGGAACAGTACGCCTTTTCGGAGTTCGGGCTTGCCGCCATGTCCCACCGGGGTGGTGTCTTCGGCAGCGATCGACCGCTTCCCCCCATCGTCAAGTATGGCTTGACCTACCTGTTCGTGCAGGCGGAGTTCGGGCTCTGTTGCCCGCTGAGCATGACGGATGCTCTCACCCGGACGCTGCGCAAGTTCGGCTCCCGGGAGCTGATTGACCGCTATAGTGATGCGCTTACCACCCAGGATTTCGATGACCTCTTCCAGGGCGCGATGTTCATGACCGAGCAGGACGCCGGCTCGGATGTGGGCGCCATCAGCACCACGGCGCATTTTGAGAATGGGGTCTGGCGCCTGTACGGCGACAAGTGGTTCTGCTCCAACACTGACGCCGACCTGGCCATGGTGCTGGCCCGACCCGAGGGCGCCCCGGCGGGCACTGCCGGCCTGACGCTGTTCCTGCTGCCGCGGCGCCTTTCCGACGGTCGCCTCAACCGCTACCGCATCGTTCGCCTCAAGGACAAGCTCGGCACCCGTTCCATGGCCAGCGGCGAGATCGTGCTGGAGGGGGCCGAGGCCTACGTCGTCGGTGACGAGGGCCAGGGCTTCAAGCACATGACGGACATGATCAACATGTCGCGCTTATCCAACGGTGTCCGTTCGGCTGGGTTGACGCGCCGCAGCCTCAACGAGGCACTGTTCATCGCCCGCAATCGCGTCGCCTTCGGTCGGCGGCTGATCGAGTTGCCGCTGATGCAACGGCAACTGGTGAAGATGATGGTCACTGCCGAGCAGGGCCGCAGCATGACCTTCCATACCGCCGCGTGTCTCGAGCGCGCCGATGCGGGCGACGTCGAGGCAACCAGGCTGTTGCGGATCCTGACCCCGCTGATCAAGTTTCGAACCACACGCGACGCCCGCAAGGTGGCTGGCGACAGCATGGAGGTGCGTGGCGGCTGCGGCTACATCGAGGAGTGGTCGGATGCTCGGGTGCTGCGCGATGCCCATCTTGGGTCGATCTGGGAAGGGACGAGCAACATTGTCGCTCTGGACGTGATACGTTCCATCCGCAGGGACGACACCCTGTCCGCATTGCGCGCCTATCTGCAGGACTGCTTGAAGGCCGCGGAGCTCCCCTTAGCGTCGCGCCAGGCGCTGGGTGAGGTTATCGCCAGGGCGACGGCGACTGCGGACCGGGTGGCGGCGGGTGAATCGGCGGAGCACGAAGTTCGCCGGGTCGCCTCTGGCCTCTACAATCTGGTGTCGGCCGTATTCATGGCCTGGGAGGCCGCGCAGGTGGACGGTGCCTGGCGTCGGCTGGCGTTGGCCCACCTGGTGATCCGTCACAAACTGCGGCTGCAGGATCCATTGGCCACGGACCCGGTGGATGAAAATGCCCTGAGAGCCCTGCTCGACGAAAGCCCGATGCCCGTGGAGCAGGCGATGGGCCTGCTGGACTGACTGCAGTGTCTGCCGGGGGAGGCGGCCGCTTTAGTTCTGCTGAAGCCGTGCTTCGGCAACCGTGAATTGCCCCCGCTCTGACTCTCGGCGCAGCCTGGTCTCCGCCTCTTCCTCCGACTACTTTGCACATAAGGCGCTTGAAGGTCGACGGGTGGAGGCGCAGATTGATGAAAGCAATGCTGCGGTAATGGGCGTTGCTTCCGATGCGGTCCGGCATGTTCGGAACCTGGGGCCGGAGCATCCGGTTCGGTTCACAGAAAACCAGCTTGTCAGGGTGTCCGGAAGGGTGCCACTGACCAGTGCCCAAAGGATAAAGAGGAGAAGCGCAATGATCCCATCAACGCAAAAAATCGGACGGTGTGTGGCCACGGGTGCTGTCGGTGCGGCCCTGGCACTCGGAACGCAGGCCGGTGCCCAGGAGCTTCCGCCGAGCATGACCTGGACGGCCTATGACGTGGGTTCCGCTGGGTATGCAGAGGCGTCGGCAATTGCGGATGCCTTCGGACGCAAGTACGACATGCGCGTTCGTATTCAGCCGTCCGGTTCTTCCATCGGCCGATTGCAGCCGGTCCTGCTGGGGAGGGCTGAATACGGTTATCTGGCCACTGAGACCTGGTTTGCAACGGAAGGCACAGAGGATTTTGCCGAGCCCCGCTGGGGCCCCCAGGATCTGCGCGTGATCGCTGGTCGTCCCTCGTCGTTCGGGATGCCCACCGCCGCGGATGCGGATATTCGGGAGTTGCAGGACGTCAAGGGTAAGCGCCTTGCTTACGTGGCCGGCAATCCCTCGATCAACGTCAAGTGCGATGCATTCCTGGAGTTTGTCGGGCTGACGCGGGACGACGTCGAGGTGAGGATGTTCCCCACATACGGGGCCGCCATGAGCTCCCTGGCCGAGGGCCAGGCGGACGCCACCTGCACCACCACGACGCCCAGCCAGATGTATGAGCTCAAGGAGTCACCGCGGGGCATTCACTGGGTGGAAGTCCCGCCAGACGACGAGGAGGGCTGGGCCCGTCTCCGGGAAATCGCTCCCTTCTTCGCGCCTTACAAAGAGACGGTTGGTGCGGGCGTGTCCGAGGACAACCCGGTGAATATACTCGCTTACCGCTATCCCCTGCTCGTGAGCCGGGCCGATGCCGACCCCGACGACGTCTATGCCTTCCTCAAGGCGCTTGACGAGACGTATGAGATGTACAAGGACGCGACGGCCGTTATGTACCGCTGGGACCTCGAAGAGGCCGGCACGCCCCCGGCCGATGCGCCGTTCCATGAAGGGGCCGTTCGCTATCTCAAGGAACGTGATATCTGGACCGATGAGCATGAGGCCTGGAATGAGGCGCGCCTGGAGCGCCTGAATGTGCTCATGGAAGCGTGGGATGAAGCCGTGGAGGAGGGCGAGGGCAAATCGGACGACGAGTTCGCCGAGATATGGGAGAAGCATCGGGCCACGGCGCTGGAGTCGCTGTAGGCCGCGTTGGCTTACTCCGCCGGGGAGGTGTCGCCCGCACCTTCCCGGGTCTTCTGCGTCCCTGACCGGTAGAGGGTTCAGTTATGCCAGCTTCTCGTCGTAGGCCGCCACCCGGTGAGGACGGCGTCGTTGGGGAGTCCGCGCGCCTGGAAGGTTGGACGTACTGGGTCGTGGTCACCCTGGGCACGGCCGGTCTGCTCATGGCGATCAACCAGACGTTCAACCTACGGCTGCTGGGTTTCCAGCCTTTGGGCAACTCGTTTCTGTATTACCTGATCGGTCTTTTCCTGGCTGCGGCGTTCCTGAGTTATCCGGCCGTCGCCGCCGCCGCCAATCGCGTGCCCTGGTACGACTGGATTCTTGCGGTGGCCGCCATCGCTTCGAGCGTTTACCTGGGTATCCATGGCCTGACCATCATCGAGCAGGGGTGGGATTTCATGGCGCCCCTCGAGGCGACGGTCGCCGCCTCATTGCTGCTGGCGTTGGTCATCGAGGGCGTCCGTCGCTGTGGCGGAATTCCAATACTTATTGTTGTTCTCGTGTTCGGCAGCTACCCATTGTACGCCGGATACATGCCGGGGTTTCTGTGGGGAACGCAGTATGACTTCGGCGAAACCGTTCGGGCCCATGTCATGGGCGTCGAGAGCATTATCGGCATCCCCATGCAGGTGGTGGCGAATTTGGTGATCGGCTTCGTCGTGTTCGGCGCGGCGCTGACCGTGACCGGCGGCGGCGCGTTCTTCATGCGTTTCGCCACAGCGCTGATGGGCGGCACCCGCGGTGGCCCGGCCAAGGTCGCTGTGGTGTCCAGCGGCCTCATGGGCAGCCTCTCGGGTAGCGTGATCTCCAATATTCTCACCACCGGGCCGATCACCATACCGACCATGAAGCGGACCGGCTATCCGCCCCATTATGCGGCGTCCATCGAGGCCTGCGCCTCCACCGGCGGTACCCTCATGCCGCCCGTCATGGGTGCGGTGGCGTTCATCATGGCCTCGTTTCTGGGGGTGCCTTACGCCGAGGTGATGATCGCCGCATTCCTGCCGGCGCTGCTGTTCTATATGGCGCTGCTGTTTCAGGTGGATAGCTATGCCGCGCGCAAGGGGCTGCAGGGCCTGCAGGCGGAGGAGATTCCGCGGCTGCTGCAGGTGCTCAAGGAGGGGTGGCCCTACTTGTTTAGCCTGGCGATGCTGATTTACATGCTGCTGTTCATGCGCCTGGAGGCGCATGCGCCGTATTACGCCACCGCGGTGCTGCTGGTGATCTCGTTGTTCAAGAAGCAGTACCGGTTAAACGTGTCGCGGTCGCTGCAGCTCCTCAAGGACCTGACCACCAGCGTAGCCAACCTGGTGGCGATCCTCGCCGGCATTGGTCTGGTGGTGGGGGGGCTATCTTACACCGGCGTGGCGGGTGCCTTCTCCCGGGAACTCCTGCTCTACGCCGGCGGCAGCATCCCCCTGATGCTGGCGGCGGGGGCGGTGACCAGCTTCATCCTTGGCATGGGCATGACCGTGAGTGCCTGTTACATCTTCCTGTCGATTCTGCTGGCGCCGGCGCTGGTGGCGGCAGGCCTGAACCCGCTTGCCAGCCATCTGTTCATTCTCTACTGGGGCATGATGTCGTATATCACGCCGCCGGTGGCACTGGCGGCGATCACCGCGGCGGGGGTCGCCGGGGCGAACGCCTGGCAAACGGGGCTGTACGCTATGCGGCTGGGTAGCGTTCTGTTTGTCCTGCCCTTCCTGTTCGTGGTCAATCCGTCGCTGATCCTGCAGGGAGAGTGGCTGGACATCCTGGTGTCCTCGGTGACGGCGATCACCGCCATGTGGCTGCTGGCCTCCACCCTGGAAGCGTATCTCTACCGGATCGGGATTATTGCCTGGCCGATTCGGTTGGTTCTGCTGGGCGCAACTGCCGCGCTGATTTACCCGGAAGGCATGACCGACGTGATCGGGTTCGCGCTTCTGGCGCTGGTGTACCTGAGCGCATGGCTGGTGCCCTCGTTGCGACGGCCAGTGACCGCAACCACGCCACCTAAGGACCACGGAGCGTAACCGCCAAAGATCAGCAAACTGGGATCCTCGTTGGAAGCGCGCGGTGTCGGTGATCGAGGACGGCGATACTGCCCTGATCGGCGGTTTCGGTAGCCGGGCATTCCGTTCGGCCGGTTCGATCAGAACGCGGGGACGTAGCAGCTTCCACGGTAAATCTGCTTACTCGTAGAATTCCACTGCGGCCCCGGCCCGCTGCTCCCACTGGTCCGCTTCGGCCTGTATTTCCGCGAGCTTTTCCCGCAGGCGCTTGTAGGGGAAGGTTCCCATGGGCAGCCGAAAGGGTGGCTTCTCAATGCCCGCAACCTCCAGAATGACCTGCGCGGCCCGCACCGGATCGCCTGCCTGGCGTCCGTTGCGCTGGCGTACCGCCTCCCGGCTGGCGCCGCTGCTGTCGGCGTAGGCGTCCATGGCCGGCTCGGCGAACTGCAATGACCGGCCCGCCCAGTCCGTGCGGAACGGACCCGGCTCCACCAGGGTGATGGAGATGCCGAACGGCTTGAGTTCCTGGGCCAGGGCTTCGGAAGTGGACTCCAGGGCCGCCTTGGTGGCGGCATAAAAGCCATAGCCGGGGCGGGCCGCCATGGCGGCGATGGACGACATATTGATGATCCGCCCTTGCCGCCGCTGCCGGAATCCGGGCAGTAGCGCCCGTGTGAGCTCCAGGGTACCGAAGAAGTTGGTCTCGAACAGGGGGCGGTAGGCGTCCGGCCCGGTCTCCTCAATGGCGCCCACCAGGCCGTAGCCGGCATTGTTGACGAGGACATCGACGCCACCGAACGCCGCTTCCGCCTCGCGTGCCAACTCGGCGATCTGTGCCGGCTGCGCCAGATCGAGTGCCAGCGCCCGGACTCGGTCGCCATGCCGCCGTACCAGCGGCTCGAGGGAGGCGGTGTCTCGGGCGGTGATTACCGCCCGTTCGCCGTTGTCCAGCACGGCTTCGGCAAGTGCCCTACCGAGCCCCGAGGAGCAGCCGGTGATAAACCAGCGTCGTTCTGTACTCATGGCGTATCTCCTCCAATACGTGCCGATCAGGTGAGTTGCGGATGATCAGGCTCCCGCAAGCAGGTAGGTAAGCACGGCACCAAGTCCGCCGCCCGCGAGTAGTGCGGTGACGGACAGTGAGCGGTTCCAGCGCAACGCTGCTGTGACGTTATCGTACCCCGTCAACCGGTTCAGGATCAGCGCAGCGGCGGAATAGGGCGTGCCCGCCACGGTGATGCCCCAACCGACCAGCATGCTGACGCCAAGCCCGAGCACCCCTGCGGTCGGCCAGATGGGGCCGAGAACACCGCCTACGAGCGTCCCGGTGACAATGGGGTTGAGACCGAGGATACCGCCGATGAACAGCACCCACGGCACCCCGAGGGCAACCAGGGGCGGCGCCCAGGAGGGCAGGCCGAAGCCTGGCCCCAGCAGACTCAACGCAACACCGCTGGCCAGCACACCCAGGAACGCCGAGCCGCCCATGATGGCGACCTCGTTGTGCACGCCGGCGAGCGACGGGACGGCGGGCGCCCGGCCCTCCTGCACGCCGGAGGCGGCCAGACCGATGATCACGGTGACCGAACAGGCCAGCGCCACTGCGTGGGCATACCCAACATCGGCCAGGTTGTGCAGCAGCAGGACGGCCACGGAGACCGCGGCGATGGTGCTGGCCAGCCGTAGCATGGGGGCAACGTGGGCGTTTCCTGTGGGAGCGGTGCTCGCGGCGAAGGCTTCCCTCTCCCGGAACGCGAGACCCAGCAGCAGGTAACCCACCGCTAGCGGGAAGGTCACCGCCAGTAGCTCCAGGGCGGCGAGCCCCGGTAGAAAGGTGAGCGTGATGGCGACGGCGACGGACAGCGGCGAGCAGAATGACGCCGAACCGAAGCCGCGCAGGGTTGCTCTGGCGGCGTTACGCGGCGAGGGCCCGTCGCCGGCGTGTTCCAATTCGTTGTGCACCAGACTGCCCACGACGCCCACCGCCCCGAAATTCAGCGGAATGGCAAGAAACCCCGTGCCGAAGGTGATGCTGGCATAGCGCGCGGTGGGAGGGCCGGCAAACAGGCGGCGGCAGATCAGCCCGAGATCCCGGGTTCCCGTGAGCAGGCCGGAGAACAGCATCACGGCGATGACCAGGGCGGCCAGGCTGGTGAGGTTGGCCGCCGCCTCGCTCAGAAGGGCCGGCTCCACAAGCGCCGTTACGGTGGCGCCAACGCTGCCAATCAGCAGTAGCACGCGGGCGACGAACCGCAGATCGGGCCAGCTCAGCACAATGGCTGCCGCCGCAGCCGGGGCGCCTACCCATGCCATGGTGGTTGTTGAGCCGAAAAGGCCGCTGAGCAGCACCATGTAGGCCAGTGGCGAGCGCGCGCGGAAAGCTAAGCCCGGCGCGGCCGTTGCGGTCGACGTCACGGCCCGGAGCCTGATTCCAGCCGGCGACTCGAGTCACGGTCTCCGCGGTCGGCCACGTCCTGCTCCTGTCTGGCGCCCCGGCGGGCGTTCGCTTGCCGGAAAACGGTAGGCAAGGGGGCGCAGGGGGTCAAGCGACACACCTTCAATTCTGCTGAAGCCGCTCTTCCGGAACCGCGAATTGTGCGGCTTCCACGCGCCGACGCACGCTATCGAACGAATCATCCAGTGGAGAGTGTGATGGACGACAGACAGGACGCCACCCACATGGTCCTGCTCGCCCGTACCGACCCCGAGGCGAAGCGCAAGCAGGTAGGTATCAGCTTTATGCTAATGGACCTGCGTACTGATGGGGTGAGTGCTACGTCTGCCCGAATAAGCAGAGGGGAGTGAGATGCACGGGAATGACGGGCTGATCTGGCCGGGATGGCGCTCCCTGCTGTTCGTGCCTGCAACCAACCGAAAGCTGGTGGACAAAGCCGCCGGGCGTGGTGCCGATGCGCTGATTCTCGATCTGGAGGATGCGGTGGCCGACGCCGACAAGGCCGTCGCCCGGACCGACCTGGCGGCGATCATCGCCCAGCTGGACGCGCAGGCGAATATCGTTGTCCGCGTCAACGCCGGCCTGCTGGCGCTGATGCGGGATCTGGAAGCCGCCGTGCAGCCCGGCTTGCAGGCGGTCCTGCTGCCCAAGGCGGAGACGCCGCAGCGGCTTACCATGGTGGACGAACTGCTCACCGAGCTGGAGAGCGAGGCGGGTCTGCCTGCTGGCCGTATTGCGCTGATCCCGCTGGTGGAGTCGGCGCGCGGCCTGCTGAACGCCCCCGAGCTTGCCGATGCCGGCCCGCGCATCACCGCTCTGGCCCTGGGGCCCGAGGACCTGGCGTTGGATCTGGGCGGTGAGCCCGTCGCGGGGGTACTCACGGAGCCCGCGCGCCGGCTGGCATGGGCTGCCCGCGCCAGTGGCCGGGTCGCCGTCGGCTTTCCAGGCTCCATCGCCAACATCAGGGACGAGGAGCGGCTGCGCGCCGACCTGACGCTTGCCCGGCAGCTCGGATTCGGCGCGGCGCTCTGTATCCACCCCGACCAGCTCTCCAGCTGCCACGACGCTTTCTCCGTGAGTGCCGACGAGGCCGAACGTGCCCGCCGGATCGTGACCGCGTTTGAGCGGGCGGAGCGCCAAGGCCGCGCGGTGTGCGTGCTGGATGGAGAGATGATCGACCGGCCGGTGGTGCTGCGGGCACGGGCCATGCTGGCGCGCTGGCAACAACAACGGTAAGCCATGGAGTCATTCTTATGAGTATCAGGGACAAGGCGTGTATCGCCGGTGTGTACGAACACCCCACCCGCAAGGCACCGGACAAGTCCGTCGCCCAGATCCATGCAGAGGCGGCCCGAGGCGCCCTGGCCGATGCCGGCCTCTCCCTGGCGGACGTGGACAGCTACTTCTGTGCCGGGGATGCCCCGGGGCTGGGCCCTCTCAGCATGGTGGAGTACATGGGGCTGAATGTGCGCCACATGGACAGCACCGACACCGGCGGCTCCTCCTACATCATCCACGTCTCCCACGCCGCCCAGGCCATCGCGGCGGGCAAGTGCGACGTGGCGCTCATCACCCTGGGCGGACGCACCCGCTCCGAGGGGGTGAGCGGCGCCAAGGTCCGCAACTGGGGGCCGAACATGCCGGATGTCCCCTACGAGACGCCCTACGGCCCCTTGACCCTGAACCAGTACGCCATGGTCGCCATGCGCCACATGCACGAGTTCGGGACCACCAGCGAGCAGCTCGCCTGGATCAAGGTGGCGGCCTCCCACCACGCCCAGCACAACCCCGATGCCATGCTTAAGAACGTGGTCACCGTGGAGGACGTGCTGAACGCGCCCATGGTGGCCGATCCGCTCCACAAGCTGGACTGCTGCGTGGTCAGTGACGGCGGCGGCGCCATTGTCGTCACCCGCCCGGAGATCGCCGGCAGCCTCAACCGGCCGGTGGTAAAGGTGCGCGGTGCCGGCGAGGCCCACAAGGGCCTGAACGCCGGCCGCGTGGACATGACCACCTCCGGCGCGGCCTGGTCCGGGGCGTCGGCGTTCGCGGAGGCAGGGGTCAAGCCGGCCGACATCAAGTACGCCTCCATCTACGACAGCTTCACCATCACCGTGCTGGTGCAGCTGGAGGATCTCGGTTTTTGCAACAAGGGCGAGGGCGGCAGGTTCGTCGCCGACGGCGGGCTCATCTCCGGTAGCGGCCATCTGCCCTTCAACACCGATGGCGGCGGCCTTTGCAACAATCATCCGGCCAATCGCGGCGGTGTCACCAAGGTGATCGAGGCGGTCCGGCAACTGCGCGGCGAGGCGCATCAGATGGTGCAGGTGCCCAACTGCGATCTGGCCCTGGCGCAGGGCACCGGGGGCTCGTTGGCCACGCGCCACGGCAGCGCCACGCTGATTCTGGAGAGGGGGTAAGTACCATGGCGACCATCTACGAAGCGAGGACCATGCAGGACCCGGAGCCGAACCCCGGCGACACGCCCTATTTCGAGGCGACGGCGGATGGCCGTTTGCTGATCAAACGCTGCAACAGCTGCGGCGAGGTCCATTTCTACCCGCGTGCCGTCTGCCCCTACTGTCAGAGCGCTGACACGCAGTGGGTTGAGAGCGGCGGACGCGGCGAGATCTATTCGTTCAGCATTACCCGCAAGGCCGGGCCAATCCCCTACGCCATTGCCTTCGTAACACTGGACGAGGGGGTGGCCATGATGACCAACATCGTCGACTGCGATCTGGACACCATTCGCATCGGCCAGCGTGTTCGGGTGGTGTTCAAGCCCACCGAGGGCGGGTACGTAATGCCCTGTTTCGCGCCGGAGTAGGCCATGAACCTCGTCCAGGCCCTGCGTCGCGCCTGCCAGATTCGCGGGGCGACGGCACGGCGGTGATCGACCCGGATAGAGCGCTCACCTGGAACGCCTTCAGGGACCGCGCGGGTCGGCTCGCGCCCGCCTGATGTCCGGTGGCCGTGCCGTTTTCACCGGCGAGGTCCGGATCGTCGACGCCGATGACCGGGAGCTGCCGCGCGAGAGCGTGGGCGAGATCGTGGCGCGCGGGCCCGTGGTCATGCAGGGCTACTGGAATCTGCCGGAACTCCGGGAGGAGCCCCTGC
The DNA here is from genome assembly GCF_007120195.1 of Aquisalimonas sp. Lineage (GTDB taxonomy): Bacteria > Pseudomonadota > Gammaproteobacteria > Nitrococcales > Aquisalimonadaceae > Aquisalimonas. The sequence continues at coordinate 5,206 of NZ_SKOG01000166.1, read as the reverse complement.
CCCTGAGCCCCGTAGGCAAAGTGCTGAAAAACGAACTGCGGGCCGCGGCCCGACTGCAGCGGGAGGGTTAGTCAACAATACAGGGCCGTGGGTTGGACGCCCCTTGCAGGGGCACACTAAAGCGATAACGACCAAGAGATGTCAATATGGACTTCGAACTAAGCGCCGACCAGCGCGCCTTGCAGGAAACCGCCTACCGCTTCGCCCGGAGCGAGCTCCCGGAGCTGGCCCGGGAGCTGGAACGGGACAATCGTCCGGTACCGGCCGACTGGCTGAAACGGTACGGAGAAATGGGGTTTCTCGGCATCAATTTGCCCACCGACCTGGGCGGTATGGGCCTTGGCAACCTGGACGCCCTCATTGTGCTGGAGGAATTCGTCAAGGTCTCCATCGCCGTGGCCTTCCCCGTATTCGAGAGTGTGGCCGGACCCATTCACGCCATCGCGCGCAACGGCGACCAGGCACTGGCGCAGCGGCTTTGCCGGGACGTCTGCCGCGGCGACGCCGTGGTAGCCGTGAGCATGTCGGAGCCCGGCGCCGGAACGGCGCTCACCGACCTGACCACCCGGGCCCGGATTGAGGGTGACGAGATTGTTCTCAACGGTCAGAAGCGCTGGTGCAGCGGTGGCGGGCACGCCGACGGCTACCTCGTGTATTGCCGGCTGTCGGACGAACACGGGGCCAAAGGCGTGGGCGCCGTGTACGTGGAGCATGACCGCGCAGGCGTGAGCTTCGGCCCCCAGGAAGAGCTCATGGGCTTTCGCGGCATCCCCAGCGCCGACATTTTTCTGGACGATGTGCGCCTGCCGAAGGACCACGTGATCGTGCCCGCCGGGGGCTTCAAGCGACTCATGGAAGCCTTCGACCTGGAGCGCTGCGGCAACGCCACCATGAGCCTGGGGCTTGCCGCCGGTGCCCTGGAGCAGGTGCTCACCTACGTGGAGGAGCGCGAGCAGTTTGGCAAGCGCCTCGCGGACTTCCAGGCCGTGCAGTTGCGCATCGCGGACATGGCCACCCGCGTGGAGGCGTCACGTCTGCTGAACTGGCGCGCGGTATCCCGCAGCGATGATAACGGGCTGCCGTCCGTCGCCGATGCGAGTATCGCCAAGTGCTTCGCCAACGAGATGACCCGTGAGGTCTGCGGCAACGCCGTGCAGCTCATGGGCGGTTACGGCTATCACAAGGACTACGGCGCCGAGCAGCGGTTCCGTGACGCCTGGGGCTGGGGCATCGCCGGCGGTACCATCGACATCCAGAAGGTCAACATTGCCGCGGCCCTGCTGGGGCGACGGTTCAACCAGCGGGGGTGAGGCACATTGGACGTCACCGCACAGGCCGAAGCGGCACCGCTTGATGGCATCCGCGTGCTGGATCTCTCCCGGGTGCTCGCGGGCCCGTGGTCAACGCAATGCTTGGCCGATCTCGGCGCCGAGGTGCTGAAGATCGAGAACTCCGGTTTGGGTGACGAGACCCGAGCCTGGGGTCCGCCCTACATGGATGGTCACGCCGCCTACTACACCTGCGCCAACCGCTCCAAGGCGAGCCTGTGTCTCGATCTGCGCGACAGCGGGGACCTGGAGCGGCTGCGGGCCCTGATCGCCGAGGCGGACGCGCTGGTGGAGAACTTCCGCCTCGGCACCATGGAGCGATTCGGACTGCATTACGAGCGCCTGGCCGAGTTGAACCCGGGGCTTGTCTATTGCGCGATCTCCGGCTACGGACGAACGGGACCCAACGCGAAGCGGCCCGGCTACGACTACATCATCCAGGCGGAAAGCGGTCTGATGTCCGTCACGGGGTTTCCCGACGGGCCGCCGACCAAGGTGGGCGTGGCCGTGTCCGATCTATTTGCCGGCCTGTACGCCACCCAGTCCATTCTGGCGGCGCTGTTTCAGCGCCAGAAGACAGGGCGCGGGCAGTTTCTGGACGTCGCCCTGTTCGACTGCCAACTGGCCGCGCTGGCGAACGTGGCGGCCAACGCCCTGGCGACCGGCGAGGCGCCGCGGCGCTACGGCAACGGGCACCCGAACGTAGTGCCCTATGAGGTCGTGGAGGCTTCGGACGGTCCCTTCGTGCTCGCCATCGGCAACGACCGTCAGTTCCGCGTGCTTTGCACGGAGGTGCTACAGGCACCCGAGATGGCCGAGGACCCAGAGTTTTGTCGCAACTCCGAGCGGGCCGTGGCTCGTGAACGCCTGATGGCCGAGCTGCACCCACGGTTTGCGGCAAAACCCCGGGCGCACTGGATCAGCACACTGGGTGACCATGGCCTGCCCGCGGGGGAGTTGCGCACCGTGGACGAGGCACTGGGCTCCGAGCAGACCCGCCACCATGGCCTGGTCCGGACGCTCCCGGGGGACGAGGAGCCCGTGCAGTTGGTGGGCTATCCCGTTCGGATGAGTGGCGCCGGTGTCGATGAGCCCGGCCTGCCCCCGAGGCTGGGCGAGGGCGGCGTTGCTCTCGCCCAGCACTGGCTGGACCATTCACGGGGGACGCCCTGAGACTTATTTCAACTCGAATCCCCTTTTGCCGAGGAAGTCGCGCATGTGGGGGCGGGTCTTCTCCGCGAACAGGACGCTAATCTGGGCGCTCCAACGGGCCGCCTTGCGGTTGCTGCTGCGCCGCTGGTAGTAATCGGCCATGGTCCGGTCGAACGCGGCGATCTCCGTTGCCTCGCCGTCGTCCGAATACGTGTCCTCCTTGACGATGACCTCGAGCGGCAGGCGCGGTTTTACTTCCGGATCCTGATCCGGCATGCCCATGCAGAAGCCGAACACCGGGTAGACATCCCGAGGCAGCGCCAGGATTTCACTGATCTGCTCCGGGTTGTTGCGGACTCCCCCGATGTAGCAGATGCCAAGCCCTGCCGATTCCGCGGCGACCGCCACGTTCTGGGCAAACAGTGCCGTATCGACGGTGGCGATGATGAACTGCTCTGTCATGCCGCGTCGGGGTTCCGTGCCCGCGCGCTCACTGGCGTCGAAGACCCGCTTCATATCTGCGCAGAAGACCAGGAACTCGGCGCAGTCGGCCACGTACGCTTGCCCGCCTGCGAGTTCGGCGATGGCCTCCCGCTTGGTTGTCTCCCGGACACGGATGATCGAGGTGGCCTGCACATGGCTGGAGGTGGCGGCGCTCTGCCCCGCGCGCAGGAGTTGCTGCAGCAGCTCTTCGGAGATGGCTTCGCCGGTGAACTTGCGGATGGATCGGTGCGACTGTAGTAGCTCGATGACAGGATTCATGGTTTTGGTTTCGGTAGCGGTCAAAGAAAGATCAGTGTATGGCGCTGGAGCCGGTCAAGAGATGGCGCCCGGCCCCGGTTCCGCCGGGATTCGGGATGCCGTCGGCGAACCGACGGATCACGACATGTAATGGCGCAATGGTACCGCAATAGAATACGCCGCCGCAGGCAGGGCAAGTCTCCGCTCACCCTGCCGGCCGCCCGGATTATTGCGCCTCCAATACCCGCCCGCTGGAACCCTGGACTTGGGGCTGCAACACCGGCGAGTGAGCAGCGGTCACGGGCGCTCAATCGATGCGCCGCTTCCGGCGGATGCGATCCCTGAGCCGCACCAGCGTCCAGCCAATGGACACCGCCGCAGCCACCAAGGCGGCCATGCGCAACGCCTCGTCCAGGGCGACGCCGTCGCCCAGATGAGTGTCCGGGATTGTCAGCCGCGCGGCCATGGCAGCACTCAACAGTGAGAAGGTGACCACCAGTGCCATGTAGTAGACCTGCCGGCGCCGGAGACCGAGCACGGCAAATGCCACCAAGTGGATGAGAAAGATGACCAGCAGCAGACTGGTGAGCAAGGGGGGCATGACTCTCCCGACGGGTCCGTACAGGCGGATGCGCCGCCCGGTGCATTACGCTGAAATGTCGATACAGCGGCGCAGTAGTTCCTCGAGGGTTTCCCGCCGCACCGGCTTGGTGACGTCGTCGTCCACGCCGGCCGCGAAAAGCGCCTCTTGCACCTCAACAAGTTGATAAAGGAGGGTGCCCTCCGGGCGGTGGGGCACATATCGCAGCGCAACCACACCCGAACTGGCTTCCCTGCCAGCGGGCAACGGCAGCATACTCGCATCCTTGCGATGTCGTCCTGCGGGCGATGAACGACGAGGTTGAGACCGTGTTGCTGATGGCCGACACCCAGTACCAGACGATCGCCTCGAAGCTCGTCAAGGAGATCGCCCGGCTCGGCGGCGACGGCTCCGGCTTCGTGCCTCCGGCGATGGTCGAGGCGCTGGCGAAGGAAGAAGTACCGCGCGAGTCTAGTAAGCGGGGCCGACTATCAGCCCACCCGGGCACAGACCCCGCCCTAGCGGCGCCGGCTCGGCCAGTCGCGCCCCGCTAACCCACTCCGGCCTCAGCGGCGGAGTTCTCAGGAATCAGGCACCTCAAGGTTGAAGGAGCCATCGAGCAGCATTGCCCGCTCCCAGCTGTCCCCGATCGCGTCGAAGCGGCCGGTGCCGGTCGCATCCGCAAACGCGCCGGTCCCCGAGACGACCTCGTAGTCGCCGCCGAGCCCGTCGGGTGACCACCCTCCAGTGAACTTCACATGCAGCGCGTCGCCGTCCTCGAAGGTGTAGGTGCTGTAGCCGGTGAGTTCGCCCGACTCCTCGTCGCCCGCCTCAAGAAAGACGAATTCCTTGAAGGCGGTGCGGCCGTCCTCGAAGGTGGCTACGCCGACCGACCGCGAGGCTTGGACCGCCTGGCCCTCGGCGGCGGCGGGCAGCGGCGCCTCTTCGACGGGCGTTATGACCAGGGTGAACCGCAGTTCCTGCTCCTCCGCCGCCGCCGCTCCCGTGGCCAGCCCCAGGGCCGCCGCGGACAAGATGCAAGTGCGTAGCATCGCCTCTCCCTCCCTCGACAAGCGGATGAAAACTCCCCCGAACGTATTATTATTCGGCGAGTCGAAATAGTCAACCCCTTGATTTGCAGCAATTCTAAATTATGGCGCTGACGCCAGGGCCTCTCGGGCGTCGGCGCGCAGCGGATAGAGGAAGATCCGCTTGGGAGCGGCATTGTGGCGACGATGGTCACGGTCCTGTCGGCCCCGGCCGGTGGTGAGGCCGACATCGAGCCAGTTGGCGGCCCGGTAACAGGCCCCGGAGAAGCGTTGGTGATCGACCAGGGTCTCGGCGAGCCATGGGCGCAGCCCGTAGCAGGCCTCCCAGTCGAGAGCCACCCGGCGCAGGGCGAGCC
>NZ_SKOG01000125.1 GCF_007120195.1 Aquisalimonas sp. | reverse complement strand
GAGCACCCGCCGGGCGGTGGCATCCACCCGGCCGGTGGGCGCGCTCTCCAGGTAGAAGGTCACCAGCCGTTCCGCGGCGAGATCCAGCTCCGACTCCCGCGGATGGCCTTCCCGCAGTTGCCGCTCCAGGTTCAGTCGATCGTCGAGCCGGCGCATATGGACGAGATAGTCCACGGTTTCCCCGGCCTCATCAAGCCCGAGTTGACGGTCAGGGGTTCGGCGGAGGGTTGCGACGCCGAGGTAGATGCCGGGGGCCAGCCGGCGGTTCAGGCGGACCTCTTCGTGGCAGTTCGCGCGCCGCGCACTCAGGGACGAGAGATCGACGAAAGGGTAGCGCTGTGGCTTCTTCAGCTTGTAGACCTGGTCGTCGGTGAGGAAGACGTAAGAGAAATGCGTCTCCAGCATGAATACCGACTCGGGGCCGTCGGGGTAGCTCTCCGGCCTGCTCAGAAAACGAATGGTCTCCACGAGGGAGACGGCCGTGGCGGAGGGTTGCGGAAGCATCGCGGATCCTCGGTTCCCTGGAGGGGCGGGGAGGGTCGCGATCGACCGCCCGCGCCCTTGCCGGGTGCTACAGCTTGCCGGCGGCGACGGTGAAATGCCAGGCGAGGACGCGGTCACCCAGCCTCCCAGAGCACGCGCCTTGACCCTTCAGCCGCATTCACAAATCCCGACAGGTTCAGCTGTAGCCGATACCTCGTCATTTGCTGGCCGACACCATCGGCGGATCCGTGTGCTCGTTTAGTTAACGGAGCATTACGATTTCGCTAATGCCCCCTCTGGCCAGTAGGCTGAGTGTATCAACCTGAGGCTCGCGGAATTCGCGCCTTGCGCGCATCGGTGGGCTCGCCAGACGGCCTTGATAAACTGGGGAGGCCCTTTCGGGAAGGCGGGCGGGCCCATGTCCAGGAGCCGGTCGTGCCTCTATCCCGGCAAATCGCCGGTTACTTGAGATGGAGCCTTGCCATGCCGCCGATACCGCTTGGACCACGTGTGACACTGATCTGGTTGGCGGTGGTCCTGGGGTGGCCAGGCGCAGTGTTGGGCAAGGAGCCGCTTTGGGAAGCCGGGCTCGGTGTCGGCGGGCTGAGCCTGCCGCATTACCGGGGTTCCGATCAATCCGAGGTGTTTGCCGCCCCCATTCCCTACGCCGTTTATCGAGGCGAGCTGCTGCGCTACGACCGCGAGGGCTTGCGCGGGCTTTTTTTCAGAACGGATCGAGTTGATTTGGATGTCAGCGCCGATGCGGCGCTGCCGATCAATGACGACGACAACACCCGGGCGGGCATGGACGACCTCGCGCCGGTGCTGGAAATCGGGCCCTCGATCAATGTGCGGCTATGGGAGTCTGCCGCGCGGCATCGTTACCTGACTGCGCGCCTGCCGTTGCGGGCGGCTGTCGCCATCAACAGCGACTTGGGGGTGAGTCATCAGGGCTGGAGCTTCGCGCCGAATCTCTACTACGAAGACAACGCGGCCGGGTTCAGCGGCGCGTGGCGCCGAACCGTCTCTTTCGGCCCTGTATTCTCGGACCGTGCCTATCACGCCTATTACTACGACGTACCGGCTCAGGACGCCATCGCCGAGACCCGGCCGGAGTTTCGCGTACCCGGCGGGTACAGCGGGGCGCGGCTCAGCTTCGCCAGCGCCCGGCGCTTCGGGGCGCTGTGGTTCGGGCTTTTTGTCCGGGTGGATCGGCTGGACGGCGCCAGTTTTGCCGACAGTCCCCTGGTGGATCGCCGCATGTCGGTGACCGCTGGCGCCGGCGTCTCGTGGGTGTTTGCCGAATCGCAGCGCCGCGTGCCGCGGCGTGCTCGATGAGTGTGTGGTTGTGTATCGAGCCCTGGCCCGGATGTTGCCCGATCTGCCTCGCTGGGTGGAAGCGCGAGCCCTTCTGCTGTGGGGGCGCTGTGAGCTCTGCGGCCTTCACGAGGCGCCGGAGTTATCCTTCGTTGTCGGTGATCCGGCGACGGAACGGATCGCAGTCGTTGGGTCACCGGCAGTTGATGGCGTTGTCGCCGCCGTCGAGCGGACCACCGCGGAACGCTGATCGCCGCGCCCGAACAGGCGGGACGCCTTGGCGCGGCGTGGCCGGGGTGGACCCTCGGTCAGGCCACACTCCATGAACCAGGACGTCGCCTGTGGCCCACGCCGGATTCGCGCGGGCTGCTTCATCCCCGGCGCGCATCCGTGCCTGCCAGGGCCATCAAGGTCGCCTGCATCGTTGCCGTGTGAATGGGGGTTTCGTTGGCATGCATCCAGGCCTCTGCTCGGCAGACGGTCAGCGTTTTGCCCGCCCTGACCACATTGGCGGTGCAACGCAGCAACTCTCCCCTCGCGGGTGCCATGAAGTTGGTCTTGAACTCCACGGTGAGTACGGCGGAATCGCGGTCCATGAGGGTGGACGCGGCGTAGCCGCAAGCGTTGTCCAGAATGGTGGTGATGACGCCAGCGTGCAGGTAGCCGTGTTGCTGGGTTAGTGCCGCGTTAAACGGCAGTTCGATCTCTACCTCGCCCCCGGATACGCGCGTCATCGTCGCGCCGAAGGTCGTCATGACCTGTTGGCGCTGGAAACTCTCGCGTACCCTCGCCTCGAAATCGGCATCCTTAGGCTCAAGCTTCATGATGGATCTCCTCGCCCCCGGCGTGCCTCCCGGAGGTTTAATCACTGGTTCGCTGCCAGCGCGAGCGACACTGAAACGATTGGCGATACAGCGACGCGCACTGTCGCGCCTACTGGCTGGCCCTGCATCGGCGTGCGGCCCAGGGTAAAGGATAGAAGATCCAACCGCTCTTGGTTCCGTGTTTCGGCTCGTGGCGCGATTGCGCAGGGCATCTCGCGGCGGATTCCCAGCACAGATGCGAGCCGAGGGTCCACCGGGCTCAGTTGTCGCGACGTGCGAAGTGTCTTCGCAGAAACCGTCGTCCGAGCACATGCGTGCCCTTGACGACGCCGCGCGAGGCGCGCTGGAGGTTTTCGCCGAAGCGCAGTCCGGAGGGTGCCGACAGACGGCGGCGGTTGCGTTGCGTCATCAGTGCCTCCGTCATCGCCGAGGCGATCGCCGCTTCCAGCGTATCGATGTTCCATCGCGGCTGCTCCAGGCAGACCGGGATCGGTGTCGCCCCGCCCAGGTCTTGCCCGATCGCATTCATGGCGTCGCCGATGCGCTTTTGCGCCTTCTCGGGCAGGCGATTTTCCGAGTAAGGCCAATCGGACAGCAGCGTATCGGCCGCCGTCGCGACGACGATCACGGGTGGCCGCCGGCGCGCCGGCCCGGAGGCGAAATGCGCCTCGAACGCCCCACGCAGCACATCGTCCGGCGCGCGTGCGGGCCGTGAGGCCCGCACGGCCCAGATGACCATATCCGCCTGCGCCATTTCCCCCGCGATCGCCGTCGTCACGGCCTGCGTGCCGTCGAGCCCCATCGTGTCGACGAAACGGCAGGGGATGCCGTCGATTTCAGCCTCGTGAGCCGTCACCCGATCCGTGGTCGGGGCGAGGTCGGTTTCTGCCGGATCGTCCCCGAGAATCGCATTGATGAGCGTCGATTTTCCGGCACTGATTTGGCCGACCACGAGAATGCGCACGGGGTCGTCGGGCTGAGCCAGACGCTGCCTGTCGCGCAGTTCCGAGCCGAGCTGGATTTCGATGAGTTCGGCATCCGAGAACTTGAGCCGTCCCGAGTAAAGGTCAATCGCGGCCTGTGCCACTTCCTCGAGCAGAATGACCTGAGCATCACGCATCAACTGATCCGTCAGCCGATCCTGCAACCCGGACGTCGCCGCGCGCTCGAGTTCGCGCAGGAGCGCGACCGGTGGGTTGAGCACCACACGCACTCCGCGATAGGCCGCATACCCGAATTTCCAGGCCGTGCGCGCCGTCTCCTTTCGGCCCCAGAGCCAGCGGATCGCGCGCACGGACAACTGATCGGAGAACGGGACGTTCGCCCGCAGGAACTCGCGATAGCGCAGAGCGACGCGATCGATGAGAAGCAGCGCCTCCGGCACGGTGAAGTCGAGAGCGCCCCGCTTCCCGTCCGACAGGTGCGCGGCCACATCCTCGATGACCGCCAGCGCTGCGGGTGGCAGCTCCTCCCACTTTAGCGGTTGCTCCAAGCGCGCCTCGACGGCTTTGCGCGCGGCCTCATAGGCCGCTGTCTCGCGCTCGGTCCAATTCGGATCGATCGGCGGGGATGCCAGGCTACGGTCGGGCGCACCCTCTTCGCGCGCGGCTTGGTCATTCGACGCCGCCTTGCGCCGACGCAGACGCAGGGCGAATTTTCCACCCCAGACGCTACCGGCAAGAACAACGCAGCCGAGGGCGAAATACAGCAGCAGCCCGCGCTCGTAGAGCCAGAGAAAACCGAGCGGAGAGCTGACTGCCAGCGGCAGGATCAGCACCCCCGCCATGCCGAGACGGCTCCAGCGCAGATAAGCGCGGCGAAGGCGATCACCGAGGCGCATGACGTGCTCTCGAAAGGGCTTCGCGGTAGAGCTTGCGCAGATCCTGCGCGCTCGCGCTCTCGCCATGCGCGGTGCGGTATAGCCAGTACGCCGCGGCGCGGCCGAGCGCATAAGTTGCGGCGAAACTGACAGTTGCCGCCGTTGCCGCGCCGATCGTTTGGCCGAAAACAGGGATCACCTTCGCCCCCTGCCGTGCCACATAGGCGGCCGCATAGCGCAGCAGAATGCCGGAGCCGAGCGCGCTGGCAAAGGCGCCCGCACGCGCGGCGTTCCACGCGACGCCGTAGCGCGTGGCCAGAGCATGCAGCATCGCACCCTGCAGCGTGGGAACTGTCACCGCACCGACCACCGGCGCGGTATCGCTCGCAGCCGCCGCGCTCGCATACCACATCACAAGCGGGCGCTGCTCAGCGAATCGCCGCGCTTCCTGATCCTGCGCCCGTTCGCGCAGCATGAGCAGGGACACATCGGGCAGCATCACCGCCAACGCCTCGCAGAGCGCATCGATCCCCTCCGGCGTCCGCGCTCCGGGCGGCAGGGCGAGTGTGACTGCGGGGAGGCTCTCGCCGGCAGCTGCTTCGAAGGTCGCCTGAACCCGGGCGCGTGCGCGGCTGCGTAACCCTTCTTCGGGCGCGAGATCCGCGCCCGTATGCGCGACGAGGATTGGAACGCGCGGCCGGCGCGAGCGCACTTCGCGCAGCACATTGGCGACTTCGCCCTGCACCGGATCGTCGAGACGTGCGACAGCCACGATCGCATGGCTTCCCTGCTCGGCCGCGGCGAGATCGTCCTGGGGATCATAGCCCGCCTCGCCAAGGCCGCGCGTATCGAGAAAACGCAGCACCGGGTGATCGGCTGGATAATCGAACGCCATTGCTGTCGGGGTGCACGGCGCAAAACCGCTCCCGATCTCCGCTTGTCCGGTCACCGCCCGGATCAGCGACGATTTGCCGGCCCCGGTCTTGCCAAGTAGCCAGAGCGTTGGCACCGGAACGGGCTGCGCTTCAATCGCGTCCGCCTCGACCTCTTCGCCCTGCCTCAATATCCGACGGATATAATTCTTCACGTTGTTCAGTTCCGGAGTCTGTTCAGATTACCGGACGGTAACCGACGCGCCGTGCTTGTCAAAAGCCGCATGCGTTGGCGTTGTCTGCACATTCATCCATAGCGGCTACGATTCTATCTCCCTGGATCGGGACGCTGTCGCTCTCGGCTCGCACGTCTATCACCGAAATGCAGGCGAAACCCCGCCCATGGGCGTCCGGGCGGCCTGGCGGCGAATCGCGCCTGTGTCGACAGGCACGCGATCGACGAGACTGGTAAAAGGTGCGACGCTGCCTTGCGCCCGTTGGTTCCATGAGCGGCTGCGGCGAATGCGCCATGCGGCGCAGGCGGCCCACACGGGTCATCCCATCGTCGCCGCAAGCAATGGGGCGATCGCTGCCGACGAGGCGCAGCGCCGGGGGCGGTTGTGCCTGGTGGCAATTGGTCCTCTGTTCAAGGAGGTTAGCCCGACTTCCGCTATTCGGTGG
>NZ_SKOG01000050.1 GCF_007120195.1 Aquisalimonas sp. | reverse complement strand
TGGATATCGCGCGGGGTGACGCGCAGGAGGCCTCTGCCTTCGAGGCGGAGGGGGTCCGTTACATCGAGGGCTCGGTGGATGACGATGCGGTGCTGGCGCAGGCGGTGCCCGGACACGATGTGATATTCAATCTCGCATCGGCCTTTCGGGATATCCACAGTGGCGTTCCGCTGTTCCAGCGTGTGGACGTTGAAGGCACCAGAAAGCTCTTCCAGAAGGCGCGTGAAGAAGGCGTCAAGCGCGTCGTGCACTGCTCCACCCAAGGGGTGCATGGCTCCCTTCCCGCGGACGCCGTCCCGGGGAACGAGGATTCGCCGCTGACGCCGATTGATTACTACTGCAGCGCCAAAGTAGACGCGGAAGCCGTGTGCCACGAGTTCATTCGCGACGGCATGGACATCGTCATCGTGCGCCCCACGTCCATCTATGGGCCAGGCGATACCCACGGTTGGCTGAAACTCTTCCGTATGTGTCGACAAGGTCGCTTCCTGATGCTCGGCAGTGGTCGCACGCACAACCACCCCGTCTACGTCGAAAACCTCGCCGACCTGTTCATGCTTGCCGCGGAGGTTCCCGAGGCCCGCGGCCGGACGTATCTCGCCGGGGACAACGAGTACCTGACGCTAAACGAGCTCGTCCGCCTGGTCGGAAAGGTCCAGGGACAGCAGGTCAGGATGTATCGCTTCCCCTGGGTCGCGCCGGTGCATGGCTTGGCGTGGCTCATGGAGATGGCTAGCCGGCCGTTCAATGCGGAACCGCCCTTGTTTCGCCGCCGGTTGACGTGGTTTACCACCAATCGCGGCTGGGACATCTCGCGGGCTCGCAATGAGCTGGGCTATCAGCCTGCGGTCTCATTGGAGGAAGGATTGACGCGCACCATGCACTGGTACCAATCCCGGGGGCTGCTTGAGCCTGTCTCGGAGTTGAAACAGCGGCAAATGCCGACATAGCCATCGGGCCGGTTTGCGCAAACACCGGCCTGTCCTCGTCTGACAGCGTACGGGTAGACCATGAGAGTTCTCGTCACTGCACCGCACCCGTTCTATCAGGAACGCGGGTCGCCCGTTGGCGTTGACATGGTCCTGCGCGCACTCAGCGAACGCGGAGATGCCGTTGACGTCCTGACCTACCATGAAGGGGCGGATCGTCATTACCCTGGCGTTTCCCTGTATCGCATTCCGAAACCATTCGGTATCCGTAACGTGCCGCCCGGGCCGTCGTTCAAGAAGCTGATCTGCGACGTGTACCTGTTCGCGAGTCTGGTTCGGCGCCTCCGCAGGAACCACTACGACGTGATCCACGCCGTAGAAGAAAGCGCCTTTATGGCCATGATCCTCAAACCCATGACCTCCGTGCCTTTCGTCTATGACATGGACTCCGCGCTCTCGACCCAGATCGTGGAAAAATACCGTATCCTCCGCCCCGCCCGGCGGCTGCTGCGCTATATCGGCTCTCTGCCGGTGCGCCGCGCGGCGGCAGTGGCCCCCGTCTGTGAATCGCTTGCCAACGAAGTCAGTGCCGACGCCCCGGGCCGCGTGACGGTTTTCAGGGACATCTCCCTGCTGGATGCTCCATCCGCGGTATCGCCAAGTCAATCGCTTCGTGACTCGCTCGGGATTTCCGGCACGATCAGCATGTATGTCGGCGACCTCGAGCCATCACAAGGCATCGAACTCCTGCTGGAGAGCTTTGCGCGGGCCCACCTCCAGCACAAGGACGGCCACCTGATCCTCATTGGCGGGACCGAAAAGGCCATTGCCTATTACAAGGTGTATGCCGGGCGGTTCGGCATGCAGCAATACGTCCATTTCCTCGGCCAGCGGCCCTTGACGGAGCTCGGTGCCTACATGGCCCAGGCCGATGTGCTCGTCTCCCCGTGCATACGCGCCCCCGGCACACCCATGAGGCTCTACAGCTACCTGCACTCCGCCGTGCCGGTGCTGGCAACCGATCTCCCGATTCATAACCAGGTTCTCACCCCGGATATTGCCTGCTTGGCACCGGCGAACGTCTCACGATTCTCCGAGGCCTGGGTGGGACTGCTCCGCAACCTGGACGGCGCCCGGGACATGGGGCGTCGCGGCCGGGCGTTCGCCGAACGCGAACACAGCTACGAGACCCTGCGGGCCAGTGTCAACACCCTTTACGCACAACTTGACCAACATGTGGTGGGGAGACTCTCACCGCCTGCACGGTTGTGATGTCGGGCCAGCACTGCTGTAGGTGCCTTGTAACATGCGGTCGAGGCAGCGTCCGCAGCCAGCTGCTGAAGTCGTCTATTTACGACGGAAGCGGGCAGGCTTTCGAGATGATGGCGGGGCGCGTAGCCCTTCACTACCCGGGAAGGACCGCTTGACCGGACTGGCGAAGGTTGTTTAACCTCCGTGCACCCCTATGATCGCGAGGCTGTCCTCGCCGTGGGGCGCCGCGCACAGGCCTTCATTGAACGCGAGCACAACTACAGAAGCGTTCAGAAACACCGTCAAAGCGCTCTATAGGCTTCTGGATCAGAGATCCGCATCACGGACACACTCCGTACAACGGGGGTTTGAACAACGTATGAACGATACACCGAAAACTCAAGTGGAACAATTGGTCTCGCCCGGCTCCCATGTCGCGGTCACCGGCGCCGCAGGCTTTCTAGGGCAACACATCACCGAAGCCCTGCTCGCCGCGGGCTACCGCGTCAGCATCCTGGCCCGCAGCGCGGACAAGACCGCCCCATTTCGAGGGCGCGTCGAGCGGATCGTGATTGGTGACATCAACGATGGTGGGGCCATAGCGGAGCTAGTCGAGAATGCCGACGCGGTGATCCACCTGGTCTCAAACTTCCGCAAGGCCTCCGGTCCGCCGGCGAGCTATTACGCCACCAATCTCGAGGGTACGCGCACCACCCTCGACGCCGCGCGCGCGGCGGGCGTCAAACGTTTCCTATTCTGCTCGACCATCGGCGTGCACGGCCACGTGGAAACGACACCGGCGGACGAGAACAGCCCGTACAACCCCGGGGACCTCTACCAGCAGACCAAGGTTCAGGCGGAGCAACTCTGCCTCGAACGCGCTCGCGAGAGCACCGACATGGAGATCGTGATCCTGCGGCCATGCTCCCAGTACGGCCCGGGCGACCTCCGAATGCTCAAGATGTTCCGCATGCTGGAGAAGCGCACCTTCCTCATGCTCGGGCCCTGCCGCCAGAACTTACACGGCGTCTACATCGACGACGTGGTGGACGGTTTCCTGCGCGCACTGACCACCCCGGGGATCCATGGCGAGGCATTCATCCTCGGTGGACGAGAGTACCTGCCGCTGCGCGACTACATCGCCGCGGCGGCTCGCGCAGTGGGGGCACCCATGCCCTGGATCAGGCTTCCGTATGCGCCGTTCTACGCCGCATCAGTCGTCTGCGAGGCGGTGTGCGTTCCTTTCGGGGTCGAACCTCCGCTGCACCGACGGCGACTGCGGTTTTACGAGAACAATCGCGCGTTCTCTACACGCAAGGCCCAGGAGCGCCTGGGGTATCAGCCCGCCGTTTCATTGGAGCTGGGGCTGCAACGGACCGTGTCCTGGTACCGTGAAAACGGCTACCTCGCCCCGGCGTCGGAGCTGGACAAGACCCGAGCACTGACCCCGGAGGCGAACTCACGACCGAGACGCACACCGTGAAAACCGCGCTCCGGCTAGCCGTCGCCGCTCTCATTCTCGGGGTCCTCTTCTGGATTGGCGATGGCATTGCAGCCCACTGGGAAGTCATGGTTCAACTCAGCCCCTGGGCGGCGCTGCTGGCACTGCTGGCAGTGACCGCGGGGCGTACCGTGATGGCGTACAAGTGGCTCCGACTGCTGCGCTGCCGGGGCGCGCAGTTGAGTCTCCACACCGCAACACAGATCTACTGCGCGGCCAACATCTGGGGTCTGTTTCTGCCTGCCACCGTCGGCGCGGACGCCGTACGCATCATATGTACCTGCCGGGAAGGCCTGAACCCCAACGTCGTTGTAGCGACCACCCTGCTCGAGCGCGGGATTGGGTTTATCGTCGGTGCTCTGCTGTGCGTCGTCGCAGTCCTCTATCTTGCGGAACACGCGCTGCTCGGATCGACCCTGTACTGGACGGGCTGGTTTGCCACAGTGCTGTTCGTGGGATTGCTTGCCGGGCTGTTCGCGTCCTTTTCACAGCCGCTGTTTCATCTTGTTCATGACCGCCTTCTGGCCAAATTCCGCGAACGTAAACCTGTGAGAATGCTCCGGGAACTGCACGTTGCCTACCTGGAATTCCGGGCACATCGCGGCGAGATGGTCATCTTTACCGGACTCACTCTGGTGGAGGGCATCGTCACCGGTCTGGCGTTCTGGATCATCGCGTGGGGGCTGGGCATTCCTGTCGGACCCATTCCAATTCTGGCCGCTGTCTTCCTCGCCAATCTACTATCGCGGGTAACCCTATCCGTGGGTGACGGGCTCGGCGTCTTCGAGGGAATGTTCGTTCTCGCCATGGCGGTCTTCGGTATGTCCACCACGGAAGCCCTCTCCATCGCCCTGCTCGGGCGGGTTTTCAAGGTGCTCTCCTGGCTGCCCTGGTGGTTTACCTACACCATGCGACTCGGACAGTTCGGCGTGCCTTCCGACAAGGCCGCCCACTGATCTCCAGGTTCGGTCCATCCCAGTGCACCGTCCTGGTTCGTCAGGCTAGGGGGAGCCGCGGCAGAGGGGTTGCCGGCCCCTCTCTCCGCGACGGCGGCGAGGCACCTGGAGCGCGATTGCCGCCCCTCTCGTGACCGTTCCGCAAACACCGTGAAGGCGCGTTCCCGGCGCAGCCGCAGAAGACACTAGGGCATCGCTTGGCTTAAAGCCCATGCCATCTTCCCTGTGGTTCCCGGGCCCAAGCGGCTCAAGCACCGACTGAACCTCGAACACGTCAACGGCCTATCGCACCTGGCCGTACAGCAGGACTTCGCCGCCAGCCCGTTCGTAAGGATCGCGCTACTTTAGTCCGAAGTTCCCGGCTGAGTCAATTGTCAAGTCTTTGTTTTATTTATAGAAACTGGAAGACTTAAGTCTACGACACTGGGAACGCTTGGATCAGTTCCAGGGCGCGGCGCTGCAAGGGCGTCGACTCGGTATCCTGGACGATCACGGGGCTGTCGGGGTCGGATTTGAGCCGGCAGCGATGCCGGCAGCGGGTTGCGAGTTCGGCCATGAGCGTGGCGAAGCTGTGGATCGGGGGCGTGTTTGCGTCGCCACGGCGCTTCGTCTTTTTCTCTTGAGCGGCCGCCGTGGGCGCGGCGGGGGCCACGGGGTCGCGGCGCGCGCGTGCCTCGGCGAGCTCCTCGTCGTCGAAGAGCAGCGGCGCCCAGGCGCGGCGCAGGTGCCATTCCACGTAGTAGGCGAGCAGGCACAGGAAAATATGGGCGCGCACCCGCGCCTCGTCGCGATGATGGATCGGGCGAATGCGCAGATCGAGCCCTTTGAGGGTACGGAAGGCGCGTTCCACCTGGGCGAGATTCTTGTAGCCGCGCACGGCCTGCTCCGCGGAGAGACGCTCGCGGGGCTCGCTCGTGCGGATGACGTAGATCCCATCGAGCGCGGCCTCTTGCTCGATGCGTGCCTCGCGCCGGCCGTAGTCGAAGTGCCCGTCGGCGATCGTGAGCTCGAAGTGCTTGGCCATCTTGTGGCGGCTGAGTGCGCGCTCGGCCTTGGCGCCGATCGCCGCGGCGCTGAGCGGGGTCTTGGTGCGCCGCGCCACCTCGGCGCGGATCTTCTCCAGCGCCGCCTCGCTGGCGGCGAGCAGCGCCTCGCGCTTGCGCCGGCGTTCCTCGGCGAGCAGCGGATTGTAGCAGGCGATGAGCCGCTCGCCGGGGAACGCCGGGGAGTGGATCTCGGCGAGGTTGTGCTCGTCGAACAGCGAGAGCTGCAGCGCCCCCTCATGGGCGAGTGCGCGCACCTTCTCGCTGCGCAGCGCCGAGAGCCAGCCGATGCCGGGGCGCTCGGCGAGTGCGGCGATCTGGGTGTGGGT
>NZ_SKOG01000086.1 GCF_007120195.1 Aquisalimonas sp. | reverse complement strand
GCTGGGCGTTGGTGCAGGCCGCGACGGCGCGTCTGATGCTCCTGCTCGCGCGCGCGGATGCCCGGTATCTGCGGCGTGTCCGGGACAGTCGTGACCTGCTGTCAAAGGATCGCGGCGGCTTGTTGGATCCCGGCGCGCTGGTGCAACGCCACGGGCCAGACTGGCTTGCGCTGTTTCGGGCTTGCGGGGTCGCCCTGGTCTATCGCGAGACGGTCTCCGGTGTCGGACAGTTGCCTTCGGAAGGCAAGCTCCAGCGCTTGGCGAGCGCATTATCGCAGTCGCAACCGCGCGAGGGTATCTGGTGCAGCCGCAACCTGCGCGACTCAGCCCTGGCGGACGCCCTTGGGCAAAGCGCGTGTTGCGGGCTCTTGGCGGTGCCACTGCCTATCGATGACGGCAAGCCGGGCTGGTTCCTGATGTTTCGGCCCGAGCAGATCGAGACCCGACTCTGGGCGGGCAAACCCGAGGGGCCGGTAGCGATGGGCGATGGCCGTTTGCAGCTCTTGCCGCGCAACTCCTTTGCTGCATGGCGGGAGGAGATCCGCGGCTGCAGTGAGCCGTGGTCAGCCATCGAGCAGCAGGCCGCCGCGGACCTCGGGGAAGACCTGGCGGTGCTGGTCTTCAGCCGGGAGATCGACCTGCTTAATGCGCGCCTGACCGAGGCGAACAGACGCCTGGAAAGGCTTGCCCATACCGACGCACTGACGAGTGTCTGGAACCGCTATCACACCGAGAAGCAGATCGATGCGGCTATCAATGCCGCTGAGCGCGCTGGCAAGCCGTGCACCTTGTTGCTCTTCGATGTAGACCACTTCAAGCAAGTAAACGATCGCCTCGGCCACGAGGCCGGTGATCGGGTGCTGACCACCCTTGCCAGAGAGATCGACCAGAATCTACGCGGCGGCGATTACCTCGGCAGGTGGGGCGGCGAGGAGTTTGTTGTGGTGGCAAGCGGGAACAATCTGGAGGCGGGCGGCACGCTGGCGGAGCGCCTGCGCCGACATGTCGCCGAGACGCGCTTCTGTGGCGTCGAGCGAATCACCATCAGCGTTGGTGTCGCCACCTGGCGAGAGGGAGACAGCCGACGCACTTTGCTTGATCGCGCGGACCGGGCGATGTATCGAGCCAAGCATGACGGCCGTAACCGCGTTGTCGAATTGGATTCCTGAGAGAGGAGGGCAAACGGGCCCGGAGGCCCTTGCCCGGCGGCATCCAATCAAATGCCGAGTATCTCCTTGGCCTCGTTCAGCACGTCCACGGATTGGTCGTGATCGCCGTCGTTGTGATAATCCTCGCCCTGCTGGCGCAATTCACGCACCTCGTCGAGGGCATCCTGGTCGAGCTCGCCGACAACCTCGTCGTCAGTGAGCGCCTGGTCAATTTCTCCCATCAATGCGGGGCACATATGAGCCCAAAGTGGTGTCATGAACAGTGTGAGCACGAGCGCGGCTAACGATTTCTTAATCATCAATGATCCTCCCTGCGGTGGCAGTCGGACGGTTGTCGCCGAGCACGCCCGTCTATCATCTTAACGTCGGGCGAGTCGTCGAGTTCCCGAGCGAGATGACGGCATCGCAGTCACCTTTCAAAGTATAGTTCCATCGGGCGGGAAACGCCCGAAGGCGAGTGTCGCGCGGGTTCCGTACTGCCCGCACGCCCGACTGGCGGCTCACTTCACCACTACGCCTTGCCAGCAACCTCATCTCAGCCCGCAAAGCGGCGAGTGTGGGTGTCTCACGGGTTCGAGTCATCGACGGTGGATTACGTGGCACTCATCCACCCGACGGCCGGGTGCCCGATAACCTTCCCGTTGAGCCCACGCGGCGGGTCCGTTTGCTATCGCTTGCCCGCCGCGGTTACGCTCCGGTGTGCCGCTCCCGAGCACATGCACGAAAAAGGCCCAGCGGCTCCGGCCGGGCCTGCTTGCCTACATAACGGAAGTCGTCTCAATCGATGGCGCCGCGCGCATCCACGACACCGTGACCGAACTCCTGGCGGCCGCCGCGGATCCGGTCCGCCGTGCGGAGGAGCTGGCTGCTCGCCGCGCGCGGACCGAGGGTCGGATTCTCGTCGCGGATCAGGCCCATCACCCCGGCCACGTGTGGCGAGGCCATGGACGTGCCGGCGAGGTACGACCAGATGGGCGTGCAGCTCGCGGTGGCGGCGCAAGCGGGGCCCAGCTCCGCGTCGGTGGACAGGATGAGGTGCTCGACATAGCTCTCCGGCAGCTCGTCCTCCGGACCGCAGGCATCGGGCAGGCCGCAATCGCCCCCCGGGGCGGTGACATCCACCGCTGCGCCGAAATTGCTGAAGAAGGAGCGAACGTCGAACGACACGTTTGGCTGGAAACGCGGTTCAGGGCGAATGCCGGTGGCGCCGACGTTAACGACGCCGGGATGCCCCCCAGGCAGATTGATCAGCACCCCATTGAGATCGACCCCGGCGTTACCCGCCGCGGCCACCAGGGCCGTGCCCGCGTCAATGACCGCGTTGGCGACGCGCCGGTCGGCGGCCACTAACGTGGCCAGGTCGTCAGTGCCCGGACCTTGGCCGAATGCATGGAGCGAGCCGAGGCTCATGTTAATGACGTCGAAGTCCCGGGCCGCGGCATCAAGCTGGGCCTGCCAGAGGGAGGAAACCAGTGCCACCAGGTTGCCGTTGATCAACTCGAAGGTGTTATAGCTGGCAAGGCCCAGGTCCGGGCCCACCCCGACGACGCCGAAGCCGAAGCCGGCGGCCACGGTTCCCGCTACATGGGTGCCGTGCCCATCCAGCTCCGGATAGGGGTTGCACGGCCCGGTGGAGGTGTCAAAGCCGATCACGGCGCCGGCGGATGTGAAGCAAGCAGCGAATACCACGTTAGGCTCAAGATCCGGGTGATTCCACGCCACTCCGGTATCGATTATCGCCACCGTGGTATCGGCCGAACCGGTCACGCCGGCTGCCCAGGCCTCGGGCGCCCTGACCCGCTCGATTCCCCACAGCAGTTTCTCATCGAAAAAGAAACTCCCTGCCGGCGGGTCGCCCGCTGGAATGTCGGTCTCGAGTTGTCGTACCGCGGTGTACTCCGGGACCGCGAAAGCCGGCTCGAGACCCACGGACTTGACTCGGTAGTCAGCACCCATTTGTGCCGGAAACGCCGTGCTCTCGGCCCGCGCAATGGCGATGCCCACCTCGTCCAGCCGCGTAACGATCTCGCCGCCCACCGCGGCGACGCTCGATTTGAGATCATCGGGCAAGGCGTGCTCGTCGAACAGTATGATGTAGCGGTCGGCCGAGGCGTGGACCGCAAGACTCGAGCACAGAAATACACCGGCAACAAACGACCCTTTCAGTTGCCTGAACATAGGATTTCCCCCCTGTCGACCGTGTCGAAACGTTTTTCGGTTATTGACTATAGGCAACAGAAACCATGTCACCAGTGGGACATCCGTGATGAGCGTCGTGGTTGTCCCCATTGACAGATGCACCATCAAACAAACCGCGCCAACGGCGCACAGAAACACCCGGGGGTGACGTTTTGGCAGCCTGTGTTGGCCGACGGTGCCGGCAGGCGTCAGTCTGGGCTTCGCCCCATGGAGGACTGTGGCACTGAGCACCCGGGCAGCGGAGATCGCCTGCTTGGGTCCATTCGATGCTATCAATGCTTACGCTTGCCTAGACAAAACGCTATCATTGCTATCACTGAATCAATCCAATTCGAGGTGATTATGGCAAACTTGGTGGTACGTAATGTCGATGATCGGATCGCCCAGGCGCTCAAGGAGCGCGCCGCACGGCACAATCGCAGCGCCGAGGCCGAGCATCGCGCGATCCTTGAGCAGGCCCTGGTGAAGACACGCCGCAAGAGCCTTGCGGAAGTCTTGGCGTCCATGCCGGATCTGGGCCGCGACGAAGACTTCGACCGCGTGGACGACAAGTATGGGAACGCGCCGCGTGTATTTGATTGACACCAATGTCATCAGCGAGGCCCGAAAAGGGCGGCGTGCCAACCCCGGCATACGGCGTTTCTTTGACGGCGTGGTGCGCCAAGAACAGTCAGTCTTTCTATCTGTCGTGACAGTAGGCGAGCTCCGCCGAGGTGTCGACTTGATCCGGCACCGTGGTGACGAGGAGCAAGCCATCGTCCTCGAGAAATGGCTGACCGGCATCCTCAACGAGTATGGCGAGTATATCTTGGACATCGATGTAGAGGTGGCCCAGGTGTGGGGGCGGCTGCGGGTTCCGGGCCCTGAAAACGCCTTGGACAAGCAGATTGCGGCCACTGCCCTGATTCACGACCTAATTGTTGTCACGCACAACGAGAGCGATTTCGATGGCACCGGCGTACAGGTGCTTAATCCATTTTGAGTCGTGCGCCTGCGGCGCCATATCATCGACGGCGGATGACGCTGCGCTAATCCGCCCTACGGGTACCGTGTCAAGCCACGCCATGGCACCGCGCCCGATCGAAGGGTGTAGGGTGCCATTAGCGCCAGCGTAATGCACCGTCAAACAAACCGCGCCGCAGGTGCACATATACCGCGTGCAGCCATGCCATGGCGCCACGGCCGATGGAAGGGCGTAGGGCACTAGCGCTCGGCCGACACGTACGATAACGAAAGATTTAACATAATATACCTTATACGCAATCGATGCCGCTGGCATCACTTCAACCAAGGCCATTCGATCCACGGCTCAAGAATCCCATAGCACACTGACAAGCACGATGAACATCTCGTGGCCGGACACGCTAAGGGCCTACATCGACGAGCAGCTCTCGCAGCGCGGCTGCGCAAACGAATGAGCCACTGTTGCGCGTCTTTACTCTGACCCCGAGTGTTTCTATATTATACGACCAGTCTTCCGACCAGTGCATTTTCGCGCAGGGGGATCATTTTGACCAAACAGTCCAAGGAAATCGGTGCCTACGAGGCCCGCACGCATCTCGCGGAACTGCTGCGCAAGGTTGCCGCGGGCGGGCGTTTCACCATCACGCAGCGCGGCCGCCCCGTCGCCGAGCTGATCCCAGTCGGTTCGAGCCGGGAGCAGGAGGCAGCCGCAGCGGCGGCCGCGATGCGGGCGTTCGTGCACCGCACCCCGCCAATCACCGACGCGGACATTCGCGCCCTCATCGAGGAGGGGCGCGACTAGTGGAGTTCGTCCTCGACAACTCCGTGTCGATGCGCTGGCTGTTTGGGGACGGCAGCCACGAAGATCTCGCATACGCCGACCGAGTGCTCGAATATATGACGGAGCCCGGTTCCGTGGCCAGGGTGCCATCGCTCTGGTCGCTGGAGGTCGCCAACGTGATCACTCGTGCCGAAGCGCGGGCGTTCGTGAGCGAGGCAAGAACCAGCAAATTCCTCGCGCTGCTGCAGGAAATGGCGATTCGGGCGGATCCCGAGACCTTCGAGCGTGCCCTGGACACCACGCTGGCCCTCGCACGGCGGCACGCGCTGTCTGCCTACGACGCGGCTTACCTGGAACTGGCGATGCGCAAAGGTATCCCCCTTGCGACACTCGATGCGGGCCTGTGCCGCGCTGTCCGGGAGGCGCAGGCGACACGCCTGTGACCAGGGAGCGGCGCAAGCCATCGATGCGGCGCCGGCGTTCCCCTCTCAAAACCACGCACCGCCCGACCGCGTGCGCTGCCGGGCACGCTGGCTCCGGCATCCCGGACTCCGGAAGCATGCCGAACGAGGCAAGCCCGTGATCGATCCAGATCGACGTATCAACCAGAATCATGCCGAGTCCGATCTTCGGCGGTGTACGTCCTCGAACTGTGGCTGCGAACCGCCGAGGCGGGCAAGGCGGCGGGCGCTCTCGCGCTCGATCAGCGCCCTCAGCCCCTCGTGGATCAGGGCCGTGCGCCCCTTCGTTCCGGTAAGCCGGCGAGCTTCTTCCAGCAGGTCGTCATCGAGATTCACAGTGATCCGCATGCGGGATGCTCCAGCATGGTGAAGCGTAAATCATACATCGCGTGATGCCGGCCGATACATATGGTAATGCCAATGTCCGCAATGGAGACGCAAGGCAAGCCGGTTCTGAGGGCGCCACCTCGGCCCGCATTTGTCTCCCTGGTGCCTGGCGTCGCACACTACCGTGGACCGTTCGCCTTTTGGCAGCGATCGGGTTTGTGATTC
>NZ_SKOG01000076.1 GCF_007120195.1 Aquisalimonas sp. | reverse complement strand
GTGCTCACGATGGTCGAGCTGTGGCCGCCCGGGCGGCTGCATTGGCACTCGGGCGCAGGGTCAGCTTGCCGGAGGCGCTCGATGATCAAGGATGAGCCTGAGTGCCCGGTCAAGGTCATCGAACACATCTGGATCACCATGCCGGATGGCTGCACCCTGGCGACAAAACTCTGGCTCCCGGAGTACGCCGAGCAGAGCCCGGTTCCGGCCATCGTGGAGTACATCCCCTACCGCAAGCGTGACGTCAAGGCGGTTCGTGACGCCACGATTCACGGTTACTTCGCGGCTCATGGCTATGCTTGCTTGCGCGTGGACTTGCGGGGCAGTGGTGACTCCGATGGGCTGTTGCACGACGAGTACCTGCCCAGGGAACTGGCGGACGGGGTAGAGATCATCCGTTGGTTGACGTCGCAGCCCTGGTGCAACGGCCGGGTTGGTCTGATGGGAATTTCCTGGGGCGGTTTCAACGCCCTGCAGATTGCCGCGCTGGACCCCCCGGGGCTCGCAGCGATTATTACGGTTTGTTCTTCCGACGATCGCTATACCGACGACGTGCACTACATGGGCGGTTGCCTACTCACCGACAATCTCTCCTGGGCGAGCATCATGTTTTCTTACAACGCCTCGCCGCCGGACCCGGAATTGGTCGGCGAGCGCTGGCGCGACATGTGGATGGAGCGCCTGCAGGGCGGCGATCTTTGGCTCAGCAACTGGCTGCGCCATCAGTGCCGCGACGATTACTGGAAGCACGGTTCGGTGTGCGAGAACTACGCCGCGGTCAAGTGCCCGGTCTTTGCCGTCAGCGGCTGGGCGGACGGTTATTGCAACACCGTGTTTCGGCTGATGGCCCATCTCGATGTCCCGCGCAAGGGCTTGGTCGGCCCCTGGGGACACAAGTATCCGCACATGGGCGGGCCGGGGCCGGCGATCGATTTCCTGGGCGAGTGCCTGCGCTGGTGGGACCACTGGCTCAAGGGTGTGGACACGGGCGAGGACGGCGAACCCATGCTGCGGGCCTGGATGCAGAATACCGTCTCCCCCATCAGCGATGACCGGCCGGGGCGATGGGTGGCGGAAAGTCAGTGGCCAAGCCCGAATGTCACTGAGCAGTCCCTGACGTTTTCTCCTTGCAGTCTCAATCTTCTCGAATCATCCGCTGTGGAGGCAACGCTGAACATTGCCAGCCCCCTTAGCGTCGGGCTGTTTGCCGGCAAATGGTGCAGCTATGCGGAGAGCACGGATCTGCCGACGGATCAACGGCTCGAAGACGGCGGATCCTTGGTGTTCGACAGCCCGCGGCTGGAAGCGGATTTGGAGATACTCGGCGCACCGGTTGTCGACTTCACGTTGTCGGCGGATAAACCCAGGGCGATGGTGGCGGTGCGGCTCTCTGACGTGGGGCCAGGCGGGACCGCCACCCTGATTACATACGGGCTGTTGAATTTGTGTCACCGCCAGGGGCACGAGCAACCGATACCACTGCAACCGGGCAGGCCTTACCAGGTGAGTGTCAGGCTCAACCATGTGGCTCAATGCTTTCCTGCGGGCCACCGGATACGGATCGCCGTGTCCTCGTCCTACTGGCCCTTGGCCTGGCCGGCACCGGAGGCGGCAACGCTCACCTTCCACACGAAGGACAGTCGGCTCATCCTCCCTGTCCGGGCACCCAGGAAGTCCGACAACGCGCTCAGGGATCTCGGCTCACCGCAGGCCGCCAGCCCACCCGCGACAACGGTCTTGGCCCAGGCGCGGCGGGAGTGGACCGTACAGTTCAACCTCGCCACCAACGAGGCAACCCTGCAGGTCATCGACAATGACCCCCACTTCCGGCTGGATGAGATCGACCTGCTGCTCGGTTATTCAGCCACCGAGCGGTTTACCTTCGCAAACGACGATTACACCACCTTGTGCGGCGAGGTCTTCGCGACGCGCAGCTTTGAACGCGGTGACTGGCGGATTCGCACGGAGACCCGCACTGTGCTCACATCGACGCAGACCCACTACCGGGTCCGCGCGACGCTCGATGCCTACGAGGGTGACACACGGGTATTTTGCAGAAACTGGGACGAGTGGATATCCCGAGAGTGCATGTGAACGAGCCCATGGCGCCGCGCCGATCTCCTTGGGCGGCGATCGCTAGCGCTGGCGGTCTTCGCCAACGGAAGGCACGGCGAGCTGCCGCGCCTTCGGGAGCCGAGGGCTGTCAGTCTGGAATCCGCAGGACCTCGTCCTCGAAGAGGATCCGGTTACCCGCATCAGGTTCCGCGCTGATGGAGGGCAGGTTCTCCTCGCTGAGTGGCGGTGCTTCTCCGTCCTCGGTGCCACGCGGCTGCGTGCGCACCACCTGACTCGGCGGCAGCGAGGCGCCATTGCGCAAGTGGTCGTACATCAGATCCAGCGCCTGGAAGTAGTAGTGGTGCAACGGGATGAACAGCGCATCGAAGCCTGCAATGTTGTTGAGGACGTCCAGGTGCTGGGCGTTGAGCACCTCGTAGTAATGCAGGTTGCTGTTGTCTCCTTCCACCCGCTGATTGAGCCCGTAGTAGGGGCGGGAGGTGTGGTTGATGGGGAGAATCTGGTCCGCCCGCGGGGTGACGAACACCGCGGGCTTGCCCCGCAGGTCGCCGCTGGCGTGAATCGCGTCGATGCCCTCGTGGACCCGCTGGGAGGACTCCTGCGGCGCTGCGCGACCTTGCCCATCGGCGTTCGCGGGATTCTCGCCGGTCACGAGCCCCCGCAGGCACAGGAAGCCGTCCAGCGCATAATCCCGGCCCACACCGCCCGGCGAACTGGCCTGGCTCATCTCGGTCGGGCCCTCATCCGCCAGATTGTAGACCGCATTGACTCCCCCCGTTGGCGGTATGCCATTACTGGTGCTGAACAGGACCCGCTCGGCCGCCTCGTCCAAGGACTGCGGCTCAAAGGTCTCGGCATTGGTGGAGGCAAAGCTGAAACCGCAGAGGTTGTCGGTCACGCTGAAGCGCCCGTAGGCATTGCCGTAGGTGATGCTGATGCTCTGGGGTACATTGATCGCGAAATTACCGGGCTGCGCCAGGTTCTGCTCGCTTTGTAGTGCGAACTCCTCGTTGAGGACCCGCAAGGCGTCCGCGGCCTGCGCTTCCACATCGGCGCCGTCGATCAGACCCAGGTCTGCGAGACGGGCACAGATATTGTCGCTGCGCTCGTCGGTGACGAGATTCAATGGCGCCGCCTCGAGGCCTTCCGCCTGATTGGCGCAACCCTGGTATACGGCCAGGGCGGTCGTGTAATCGAGAAGGCTGCGGCTGTGCTCCGAGATCGGGTTCGCCTCGCCCTGTTGGATGCTGAAGCCCTCGTCCACGGTCGGTTGCACATTCGGTTCGGAGACGGCGACGCCGTCAATCAGGCCCTCGCTGTCCGCCTCCGCGGCCAGCACCGAGGCGCCACCGCCGTTCGAGACACTGGATGCAATCACCAGTGTGTTCTCGGGTGTGAGACTGCGCAGGCGCCGGTCACCGGCGTCAGTCTCGCCGTGGAGCTCATTCAACACATAGAATCCGAAACGGATGGACTCCAGTACGTTCTCGCCCCAGTCCTGCTCGGGATTGCGCCCGGAATGCGCGTGCTTGAAGGCGAAGCGGTGCGGGTACTCCGCTTCGAAGTCGCGCCGTTGCGCCTCGGTCAGGTCCGCCCGGAACAACGCTTCCGTGCGCCCCGGTCTGGCGTCCACCAGCAGGCCGTCGATGGCCTGGGTGCGGTTCTCTGCGAGGTTATGCGCGCCGGTGCCGGTGCCCTTGTCGGTGTAGACCACCGCGCAGCCGCGTTTGAGCCCCCACTCCCCCGCGGTGCCGATCGCTCCGTAGATGCCCCGGGAGCCGGAGGAGGGTGCCGTTACCATGCAGGCGTTCGCCACGTCAAAGCTCTCAGGCACCTGAACCATGGCTGTGACCCGCCCGGCCTGCCCCAGATTCGCCTCGCCGGAGTGGCCCGGACGTTCCTGCTCGGACCGCCCGAGGTCTGCCTGCTCAGACTTGCCCGGGCGTGCGTCGCCGGAGCGTATGAATGCAAGCCATTCATCCCCCGGAATCTTGCCCTCGCCCTCGGCGTTGCCGACATCGGGGCCAAAGAACTCACCGTACCCGCCACCCGGTGCAGTGGGAACGAGGGCCCGGTAATTGTTCCAGATGGCAAGCCGACGAAGCTCCTGCGTTGTGGGGGCTTGTGGATCCGCAACGGACGGCGCCTCGTCGCTTTGGAGGCCGGACGCCCCAAGTCCGGCCGTCAGCAGGTCGTCGTTGTCTTCGGCGTCAAAGCTGTGCTTCAGAATCTCCCCCTTCACGGTGGCGGGCCGCTCGTTCAAGGGCACGCCCTCGGTAATGCCACAAGCCGGCAAGGCGAAAATGCATCCGGCAAGGGACAGGTAGGCGACGGTGCTGGTTGTTTTCGGCACGGTAGTAGGTCTCCTTTACACCACTCTTGCTTCTGTCGACGGGGTTCACGCTGCGCCCCGTCGGCTCGATTGGACAGTGGCACGCGCTTTTCTGAAGTCACGCTTGCCATGCGGGGTTTGCGTTCGCGCGGCAACATTCAGTGCGACGTGGGGGAGTATAGGCCCGATGGTGGCTGCGCAACACCATGAGCCGTTGGGCCCACGATCGGACAAAATCCATGTTGCGTTGCGTCATTTCAATCGCTATAATGCACCGCAACAAGGTTGGAGAAGGGCTTCATCCTTGCTTGATTCGCAACTTAAAAACGAGGTGTTGCCATGACGAACCCGACCGTCAATCAGATCAATGAGCAGTTCGAGACCTTCTTTGGTGGCCCGGCCCGCGCTTTCGCCGAGCTGACCATCAGCCACGTGGAGTCCCTGGTGAACACGCAGGTGGAGGCTTCCAAGGTCTACACCGAGCTGAGCCTCCAGCAGCTCCGCAAGGCGCTTGAGATCAAGGAGCCCCAGGACGTGCAGGGTTACATCAAGGGCCAGCAGGACGTCGCCAAGGAGCTCACCGAGCGCTTCAAGGGCGATGCCGAGAAGGTGGTCGCGCTGAACCGCAAGTTCGCTGAGGAAGCCCAGAAGCTGACCCAGCAGAACGTGCAGGCTGCCTCCAAGGCTGCCGACAGCGCGAAGTAAGGCTGCCACACCCCTCAGCCGTGTAACGGGTGAGACGCTATCAGGCCGCCGCCCCCTTGATGGGGCCGGCGGTTTTTTCGTCGTGCGGGGCGCGACGCATGGGCAGGCGACCATGACCGCAGCGGCGAAACCGCGGGCGGTTGCACGCCTTGCCACTCCCTCCCGCGATTCAACCCCCAGGTGGTGTGCGCAGCGCCTTGCGCAGTTCGACGAGACCGCGGGTGTTGATGATGTCCTCCGCCTCGGCCCAAGCGCGCCGGGCCTGGTCGACGCCGTGGCGCACCAGGTCCAGGTTGCCCACGCTGTGGGCGTCGGTGTTGATGACGAGGCGGCAGCCCTTCTCTCGGGCGAGCCGGGCGCCGGCGTCGTTGAGGTCGAGGCGCTTGGGCTGCGCGCTCACCTCGATGGCGATGCCGTGCTCGGCTGCCTCCTCCAGACAACGCTCCAGGTCGATGTCAATGGGTTCGCGGCGGTTGACCTCGCGGGCCGTGGGATGGCCCCAGATCATGAAATAGGGGTTTTCCATGGCCCGCAGGACCCGGTCCGTCTGCTCCTGGCGCGACTGGCGCAGGTTGTAGTGGATCGAGCACACGACGATGTCGAGTGTCGCCAGCACCTCGTCGGGCAGGTCGAGCGTGCCGTCAGCCAGAATGTCGACCTCGCAGCCCTTGAGCAGGGTGATGCCGTCGAGACTGGCGTCGAGTTCGGCAATCGCTTCGGCCTGGGTCTGCAGGCGCTCGGGTGAGAGCCCGTTTGCGATGCGGACCCTGGGGCCGTGATCCGTGATCGCCAGGTACTCGTAGCCGCGAGCGCGGGCGCCACGCGCCATGTCTTCGAGTGTGTCGCGGCCGTCGCTCCAGGTGGTGTGGGCGTGCAGGTCGCCGCGAATGGCATCCGCCTCAATGAGCGCCGGCAGGTGGTCGCGCTCGGCGGCCTCGACCTCGCCGCGGTCCCCGCGCAGCTCGGGAGGGATCCAGACCAGGCCAAGCTGCCGATAGATGCCGGGCTCGTCGGCTCCGGCGACGGCGTCGTCGCCCTGAAACAGGCCGTATTCATTGAGCTTGAGGTCGCGCTGGATTGCTCGTTGGCGCAGCGCCACGTTGTGCTGCTTCGAGCCGGTGAAATACATCAACGCCGCGCCGAAGCTCTCTGTGGGCACGGCGCGCACGTCGACCTGCAGGCCGTCGGCGAGGATCACGCTCGAGCGGGTGGTGCCCCGTGAGGCGACACGCTCGATGCCGTCATAGCGCACGAGGCGTTCCATGACGGCGGCGCCATCGGCGCAGGCCACCACGATGTCGATGTCCCCCACCGTCTCGCGGCGCCGGCGATAGCTGCCGGCAATCTCAATGCATTCGACCCCGTCGACTGCGGCCAACCATGCGCGCAAGGGCTCGGCCTGCGCCTCGGCCTCGGCAAGGGGCGTGCGCTGGTATTGGCGGGCGTGCAGCTCGTGGATGCCCTCGAGCAGCGCCGCCTCCTTCTTTGCGCCGAAGCCGGAGAGCTCGCGGACGCGCCCTTCGCGGGCGAGCTGCTCAAGTTCGTCAACACTGCGGATGTGGAAGTGATCGTGCAGCGCCTTGACGCCCTTCGGGCCCAGACCCTTCACTCCCATCAGGTCGGCGAGCTCGGGCGGGACGCGCTGGGCGACTTCGTCGAGTGCCGCCAAGCGTCCGGTGGCCACGACGCCTTCGATCTTCTCCGCGATGTCCTTGCCGATGTGGGAGTACTGTGTGAGATCCGTCTCCGCGGCGACCAGCTCCGTCACGGGTGCCGCCAGCCCTTCGATTGTCTCGGCGGCATTGCGGTAGGCCTGAATCCGGAACGGATTTTCCCCTTCGATCTCGAGCAGATCAGCCAGGCGCTTGAACAAGGTGGCAATGTCGCGATTTCGCAGGGTCATGGTGGTCTATTGCGGGCGGCCATGATATCGAGCCAGATTACAGCCTCCAGGGATGCGGTGTCAGGAGGGTTTGCTCAACGCCGGCAAGTCGCGAACAGGACAGGCTCGCCCATGGCGCGGGTTGCCTTAACGGGCGGCTCCGCCGCGGCTCACGGCCGCCTTGCCCCAATCTGCGACGTCGGAGCCTGCATCGGCATAGACGCTGGCGTTGAGCAGCTCCTCGAACCGGCAGGGGCTGTGCACACCGCAGCCTTGAACGTAATGCACGCCCATGTCCCGCAACAGCTCAAGCGCCGCGTCAGTTTCGACGAACTCGGCGACGATCGTCTTGTTCAGGGTGTGCCCGATCTCGTTGATCGCACGCACGATTGCGAGATCTGTCGTATCGCTGGCAATGTCGCGCACGAACACGCCATCGATCTTGAGAAAATCAACCGGCAGGCGGCGCAGGTAGCCGAAAGACGACAGGCCGGCGCCGAAATCGTCCAGGGCGAAACGGCAGCCTCGCTTGCCCAGGCGCTCCATGAACCTGATCACGTCGATCAGGTTTCTCACAGCCGCCGTCTCGGTGATTTCGAAGCAGATTTTCTCCGCGGGCAATGCGTAGCGCTCGAGGGTATCGACGACGAAGTCGTGGAAATCCTCCTGATCGAACGAGCGACCCGACAGGTTGATATGACAGGCATCAAGGGCCGCCAGGTGCTCCGGATAGGCTGAAAGCTGTGCGCATACATGATCGATCACCCAGCGGTCAATCTGACCCGCCGCCCCGAAGCGTTCCGCCGCCGGGAGGAACGCGCCTGGCGGCACAACCTCGCCATTTGTGTCCAGCAACCGCACGAGCACTTCGTAGCGCAGGCGATCCGGCTCGTCGAGGCAGACCAGGCGTTGCGCGTCGAGGATCAGGCGCTCCTCCTGCAGGGCCGAGCGTATGCGGCCGAGCCACTTCATCTCACCGTGCCGCTCGGCGAACTCCTCGTCGTCCTCGCGCAGTACGTACACCCGGTTACGGCCTTGCTCCTTGGCCACGTGGCAGGCGATATCCGCCGCTCGCAGCAGGCTGTAGGTGTCAACGCTGTCTGGGGTGATTGGTGCGACACCAATGCTACAGCCCGCACTGAACGTGGCGTCTTCCCAGGTGAAGCTGGCGCTAGCGAGGGCCGCGCGCAACTTCTCGGAGACCTT
This sequence comes from Aquisalimonas sp., assembly GCF_007120195.1. GTDB lineage: Bacteria > Pseudomonadota > Gammaproteobacteria > Nitrococcales > Aquisalimonadaceae > Aquisalimonas. Next base: position 11,085 of record NZ_SKOG01000076.1, on the reverse strand, counting down.
GCGGGCGCCATCGATATCGCAGTGCTCAAGGATCACGGCGAACTCATCGCCCCCGAGGCGCGCAAGTACGTCCCGCTCCCGCAGATGCTGATGGAGAAGTCTGGCCACCTGGCGCAACAGGTCATCGCCGGCGGCATGGCCCGATGTGTCGTTGACGATCTTGAACTGATCCAGATCAATAAAGCACAGGGCGTGGACGGAGCCCTCGGTGCGGGCCTCGTGCAGGCTCTCCCCCAGCTTGCGCTCGAAGGCGCTGCGGTTGGGAAGGTTGGTCAGCGTGTCGTGGTTGGTCTGGTAAGTGAGCTCGGCTGACAGGCGACGGGATTCGGAGACGTCCTCGACGATCAAGACATAGCGAGGGCTGGACTGCGCATCGTCACCGGTCCTGGAGACCGTTATCTTGCCCCATACCGTGCCCGCGTCACCGCGCAGCAGTCGCTTTTCGACGGTGTAGCTATCAAGTGCCCCGGCGATCAACGCTTCCCGATTTGCCAGCCCGATCCTGCGGTCCTCGGGGTGCACAAGATCCGCATAGCGCTTGGCGACAAGCTCCTGCTTTGAGTAGCCAAGGATCTCGCACAGGGCCGGGTTGACGTCGAGCAGGCAACCATCCTCGCCGACCTGGGCCATGCCTACGGTGGCCTGTTCGAACGTCGCCCGGAAGTTGCGTTCGGCCGCGGTGAGCGTGCGCGTCAGTCGCCATGCCAGCAGCCACGCCACAAGGCACAGGGCAAGGAGAAAGACGATACTGGTGACCGACAACACCCTCGCCATCCAGCGCGCCGCCTCCGCAGTCGCCATGCGGAAGTCCGCGCTGAGAGCCTGCAGGTTCCCGTTGACCTCAACCAGGCGCCCTCGCAACTGAGCAATGGCCTCCGGGGAGGGATTGGCCGCCTGCCATTCGTCCTCCATCTGGTCGGCAAGTGCACCGAGCTCCAGGATATAGGGGTCGCTCTCCTGCCAGGCCTCGACCGCATCGCGGAAATAGGGTGCCTGCGAAAAGTAGCGAAACAGCCAGATCATACGCGGGATGTCATCCGGGTGGTTGCGTCCGCTTCGCAATCCCTCGTACGCGGTGTCGTAATCCAGCTCGGGCGCCTCCATCGCTTGGCGCGCGTTGAGGTCACCCAAGGGGATGGCATGCCACTCGCGAACACGCTCCATTGCAGCTGGATTGCCTGTTTTCGCGTATTGGTCAAGGTAGTGAGCGGCCGACAGCTGCGCCCTGGACCAGATGCTATTGCCGGTCGCATAGGCGGTGGCAGCTGCCTGCATCTGCACGACGGCGACATTGAACGTGGCGGCCACGGCCGCCAGGAGGACCAGGGCCGCCATCAGCCCGAGGATCTTGATGCGCGGCGCCTTGCCCGTGCGTTGCTCTCCTTCGCCTGTTCCTATTGCCATCCCTGAGTACCACGTTCGTTGAGATGCCTGATTGCGGACCTGCTGTGCCCCGACAAAAGCCGGCTCAAAGGCATCCAGCGCACTGCATTAGAGATCGATCTGCTGCCGGCGTTGGCATGAGAGGAACCCTCTGTGTGCTGCGCATTGCCTGCGTGAAGGCACTCCCACCCGGCGGACGTGCTGCTGGTTCCAATCGCGTGATAATGCAGGATAGGTAATCCGAACGATCCGTTATGCGCCACAGATCTCAGTTCGCGACCTCAGGCGGGGCGGTTCGGATTCGCGTTTCGGCGACGTAAATCACAGCAGACGGTCAGGGCTGAGGCCGCACAGCACGCGGGCGCTGACAACGCCCCCGACGATCGCTATGGTGGGTGGACGATGACAGAAAAGCATTGCCCCAGAGGGAAGGATTCCGCGTGAATCGGCGATCAGACAAGCCCGATGGCGAGGGACTCGCCGCGCCGAATCGACAGCGTGGCAGGCCCCGTGCGCCTGTCGAGTCCGCATCGGCGACCCTTTGGGAGCGTGACCCCGGATCGTTGCGGTACACGTTCGTCAGCCCGGAGGCCGAGGTGCTGCTGGGCTATCCGGTGGAGTGCTGGCTGCACGAAGAGAACTTCTGGCTGCGCCATGTGCACCCGGATGACCATGAGCGGGTCCGTGAATTCTGGCAACTGGGTACGGTCGGGGAGCGCCAGCGCGCGCTTGAGTACCGGATGCTCGCGTTTGACGGCCGAACCGTGTGGCTGCAGGACGTGATGAGCGTCATCAAGGAAGACAACCGGGTGGTCAAACTGGTTGGCGTCATGGTGGACATCACCGCCATGAAGAAGACCGAACTCGAATTGAAGTATGTCTCCGGGCTACAGCGTGTGTTGGTGGAGGTTTCGCGGGACTTCCTCGCCGGCGGTGCCGAACGCTTCGACGAACGGGTCAATGACTCACTCGCGCGTATCGGCGCGTATTGTGGCGCGGATCGCAGCTACGTGTTCCGATTCAGCGCAGACCGGACCACTCACGTCAACACCCATGAATGGTGTGCGCCGGGGATCGAGCGCCAGATCCAGACCTTACAGAGCGTGCCCAACGACGCTTTGCCGGCGTTGGTGGCAGCAGTCGAGCGGCGCGAGGTCGTGCAAATGACCAGGTCCTCGATCCATACCCCCGGTTGGGAAGCCGAGCACGCGTTTTGCCAGCAATACGGCATCCACTCGCTGATCGTGGTCCCGATCGTGGTCGACGACGACGTCTACGGCCATATCGGCTTCGACTCCGTCAGCCGGGCGCGGGTCTGGACCGACGAGGAAGTCCGGCTGCTGCAGGTGCTGGCTAACATCATCGGGGCAGCGATCCACCGTGACCGCATGGAGGATAGCCGCCATGCCAGTGATGTGCGTTTCAGGGCAATCGCCGAGCATCTGCCGGGTATCGTCTTTCAGCGGGTCGTGGATACTGACGGACGCATCCGCCTGAGCTATGTGCATGCGGGCGAGGGGCCGGCGTGCGGTGTCGATCTGCACAGCGTGCTGGCCGGCCACGACGTATTGCTGGAGAACATCCATCCGGAAGACCGGGTTTCCTATGAGAACGCGATCCGGGAATCCGCCCGCACGCTCGAAGCGCATGATATTGAATTTCGCATCCGTGCGAACGATGGCAGCCTTCGCTGCGTCCGGTCGATGGCCAACCCGCGGCAACTCGAGGACGGCTCGGTACTGTGGGACGGGATCGCCATTGACGAGACCGAGCGCAAGCGGGCGCAAGCGCGGTTGCGCGAGGCCCGTGTGCTGCTCGAGATCGCCGGGCGCACGGCGCGGCTCGGCGGCTGGAGTGCGAATTTGGCCACACAACAGCTCACCTGGTCGAATGAAGTCAGTGCAATTCACGAAATGCCACCGGGGACACAGGTGTCGCTGGGTGAGGGGATTGATTTCTATGCACCCGAGTTCCGCGAGCGCATCAGCAAAGCCTTTTGGGCCTGCGCGCGGGACGGCACGCCCTATGATGAAGAGCTGGCCATCATCACGGCACGAGGCAACCGGGTGTGGGTGCGCGCGATTGGTGAAGCGGTGCGTGATGCCGCCGGAACGATTGTTGAGGTGCGCGGTGCCATTCAGGATATCAGCGAGCAGCGGGAGGCACAGGAGGAAATTCGGCGTCTGGCCGGCAGGCTGACCACTACCTTGGAGAGCATCACAGACGCCATTCTGACAGTCGATCACGCGTGGCGCATCACGTTTATCAATCGAGCGGCTGAGACGCTGGTTGAGCATTCCCGCGACGTACTGCTAGGAAAGACGCTATGGGAGGAGTTCCCACAGCTTGCCGGCACACGGATCGAATACGAATATCGTCGGAGTGTTGCCGAGGGCGTGACCGTCATGCTCGAGGAGTATTATCCGCCGCTTGGCAAGTGGCTGGAAATCCGCGCCTATCCCTCCGAGGAAGGCCTGGCCATCTACTTTCGTGACATCACCGAGCGCAAGCGGGCACAGCGGGAAATCGAATTCCTCGCCCTCTACGATCCACTGACCAGACTGCCGAACCGTCGGCTTCTGAGGGACCGACTGCAGCATTCTCTGGCAACCGGCGCGCGCACCGGCATGAACGGCGCCGTGCTGTTTCTCGATCTCGACCACTTCAAAACACTCAACGACACCCTCGGCCACGAGGTCGGTGACCAGTTGCTCCAGCAGGTCGCGAAACGTCTGACCACCAGCCTGCGGGATATGGACACGGTAGCCCGTTTCGGCGGGGACGAGTTTGTGGTTGTGCTCGCGGACCTGAATGTGCATGCGCCAACGGCTGCGCTGCGGGCCAAGGCTGTGGCTCAGAAGATACTGACCGCGCTGACCCGGCCCTACCAACTGGGGCCGCACGAACGGCATATGACGGTGAGTATCGGCATTACGCTGTTCGGTGGCGCCGACGATACGGCCGACGACCTCATGAAACGCGTGGATTTGGCCATGTACCGGGCCAAGGAGGCCGGCCGGGGGACGATGCGGGTGTACGCTCCCGAGATGCGTGCGGCCGTCGAGGCCCGGGTGCGGCTGGAAGCGGAACTGCGTAAAGGGCTGGAACGTGGCGAGATCACACCCCACTACCAGCCCCAGTTCGATGCAGCCGGTCGCCTGATGGGTGCCGAGGCGCTGGCACGCTGGGACCACCCCGAGCAGGGTCTGGTATCGCCTGCCGAGTTCATTGCCGTGGCCGAGGAGAGCGGCCTGATCCTTCCCTTGGGGGAGGCCATGTTTGAGCAGGTCTGCAGCGGCCTGGCTTGCTGGTCCAAGCTTGCGGCCGAGCCATTGCCATCTGATTTCTGGATTGCCGTCAATGTGAGCGCGCGGCAGTTCCACCACCCCGGGTTTGTCGAACAGGTCAAGGGTGTGCTCAAGGCAACGGGGGCACCGCCGCAAAATCTCGGCCTTGAGCTGACCGAGAGCCTACTGCTTGCCAACGTGGATGAGGCGATTGCCAAGATGGATGAATTGAAGGGGCTTGGTATTCACTTTTCCCTGGACGATTTCGGCACCGGTTACTCTTCACTCGCCTACCTCAAGCGCCTGCCCCTGGACCAGCTCAAGATCGACCAAACCTTCGTTCGCGATGCGCTCACCGACCCCAATGATGCCGCCATCGTGCGCGCGATCATCCTCCTCGCCGACTCCCTGGGGTTGGGGGTGATTGCGGAGGGCGTGGAGACAGAGGAGACGCGTGCGTGGCTGGAAGGCAACGGCTGCGTGGCGTACCAGGGCTATCTCTTCAGCCGCCCGTTGCCGGCCGCGCGGTTCCAGGCGTTCATCGCCGATTACAATGCCGGATAGACGCCTCCTCCCAATAGCTCCTAGTGCCCTGTAACCGAAATTCGGTTACAGGGCACTAGCGAGTGCGGGCGCTGCGTTTCGACCTTTTACGCGAAGTATCCGCGAGATCATTATGCATCTGTACAGCTGGCGCCTGGGTTTAACGGTGCACGCGGGCGAGCCCCATCGGTACGCTCGGCCGCGGGTGGGCTGCACGCGGGGGATCAGGCGTAGTCCCGGCGCTTGCGCTCGTAGACCTCCTGGCACTCGAGACAGCGCTTGGCGGTCGGATAGGCCCGAAGCCGCGCCGGAGCCACCTCGCTGCCGCAATCGCAGCAGTAACCGTAGTCGCCGGTTCGTATGCGCTCGAGCGCCTGCTCGATGTCGTTCAACTCCTCGACGTCGTGGCGCAGGTCGGCCACATGCAGGTTCTGCATCCATGCGGCGAGGCCCTCGTCTCCGAGGTCGCCGATCTCGCGCGCGAACTTCCCTTCGCCCATCGCCTGCAGTCCCTCCTGCACGGCATAGCGCAGCTCATCCCGACGGGCGCGCAGTTTTTGTTTGAACTCCTGGTAACGTGCGTCATCCGGTGTCGATGCCATCACCAGCTCCTCCGACCTGTTTCACTCAACCCAATATGTACAACAATCGAGTCGCGCCGGCGGGAATTCAATGCCACCGCGGCGCCCCGGGCGCTCAACGATGGGGGGCTGCCCGCAACAGCTCGGCCAACCTGGGGCTGGGGTATCGTCTGAGCAAAACCACGGCCGTGCCCTTAAAGCATAGGACATCCACCGGCATGAGGGACACTAGGGGTGGGGCTGCAGCGTCGAGGTGGCCCCGCATCAAGCAATAGCCGGCGGACCGGTTTATGCTTTAGATTGTTAAAAGGGTTGTTTGAAGGGTAGCGCGTGGTATCGGCAATGCGGCACGACTTGAACGCATCACCACGCATCGAGCACATCGCCTGGGGCAGCATGATCGTCGAGGGCGTTGGCGCCGGCAAGGACTTCAAGCTGTGGCCAGGCGGTGGGCGGGAATGGGACTGGGCGGAGACAGGCACGCGCCACGTGCCCGGCATTCAGCGTGCCGATGTCCTGGAGCTGCTCGAGCATGGGGCGACAACCGTGGTATTGAGCCGCGGCATGTGGCTGGCGCTGCGCACCCAACAGGACACCCTGGACTTTCTGCATAGCCAGGGTGTTACGGTCCCTGTCGCCGAAACCAAGGAAGCAGTGGCTATTTACAATGCGCTCGCCGAACGGCGTGCGCCAGTGGGTGGCCTGTTCCATTCCACGTGCTAGCCGCATCCCTGAGAAACGCCCGGTGATCCAGACCCCCGGCGGGGCTTCAAGATTCGCCAACGAAAAGGTTCAGACCTGGCGACTGACATAGTGTGACCAACGACAACGTCTCCTCCCCGTGCCTGGCGGATGATGCCGTGGATGGCAGGCTCGGCGTGACAGCCCTGCGGGCGGTCCGGGAGACATTTTGTCCAGTTCACCACATCATCGAACGCCGCTTCGGATCTGGGCTTGGGGCACAGCCGATCAGCCCCCGCACCGGGCTCGGTCGATTGTGCTCTGCAATCTGGGGGCGTTGTTCGGTGCGGGGGCCACAACGGTCTGCCTTCTCATTTTTCTGCTCTACGATCCCCGTCAGTTTTTCCCCGTACTGCTGGCCTCAGGGTTGTTCGGACTTGGCTATGCGCTGGTGCCGTGGATCAACCGGCAAGGGTGCGCGCGTTGGGCGATGGTGCAGGTCTTGACAACGGCGTACCTGCAGCTCCTCGTCATCACAGCGTTGATCAGCAGTAGTGCCGGCACGCACCTTTACTATCTTGGCCTGGCCCTGGTTGTGCCCCTATTGTTTCAACGCATTCGATGCCGCCTGGTGGCCCCACTGGTGGCGCTGGCGGCGGGCCTGTTTGTGGTGAGTCATTTCGCGTTTCCGCCGGCCGCAGCCTGGCTCGCGGTACCCAGTGGCCTTCTAAGCATCCTGTTTGCAGTCCACGCAACCGGCACCGTTTTGCTGGCGCTTCTGATCGCCTTCTTCTTTCGTCGGGAAGTCGAACGCGCCGAAACAACGTCGAACAAACTGAACGAGAAACTCGAGGAGTTGTCCCGGACCGATCAATTGTCCGGGCTCGCCAACCGGCGCACCCTCGATGAATTCCTGGCCAGGCAATGGAACCAGTTGGCGCGGACGCAGGAGCCGATGTCCATCGCCATGTGCGACATCGACCATTTCAAGGCCTACAACGACAACAAGGGGCATCAGGCCGGAGATCAGGCCATTCGTCATGTTGCCGATGTTCTAAGCCGTTTGGCGGCTCGCCCCGGTGATCTCGTCGCCCGCTATGGCGGGGAGGAGTTTGTCGTGGTCTTGTCCGGAACCCACTCCCGCGGCGCGCGGGTGGTCGCGGAAAAGATGCGACGCGCCGTCAAGGGCGCGCGGATCGTGCACGGCCACGGCGATGCGGGCGAGTGGCTGACCGTCAGCCTCGGCCTGAGTACGGCGATACCCAATAGCAGCTTGACGCCCGCGGCGTTGCTCGCGTCAGCAGACAAGGCCTTGTATCAGGCAAAGGCGGCCGGGCGCGACTGTGTTGTCGCGAATGCCATCGGGCGCGGCTGAGTCGAGGCGGTGCCGGGCAGAGAAGCGTCCGCGGTTGCCGAGGCGACGCAGGGCTTGTGTCGCCGCCAGCAGTGTCAAAGCCGGTCGCTCGTTGACTCGCGGGGACGCCAATGGTCCAATTGCGAGGTTCGGATCAGAACACGTGGGTCGCTGATCCGGGCGTTTGGCGTCTGAAAAAGGCAACCCCGACCGAAAGGCGGGCACGCAAAACCGACAGTCTAAGGGATATGCGTCCTATGACGGTGGGCCGCCGGACGGGCTGAGATGGACGGATCCTGCGAGTGCCATGGAACGAATGCGCACTCATTCCAACTCTTCCAGAGCTTGAGGCGGTCCCCGGGTTTGAACAACCTGAGTGACTCCTCATTATGGTATTAAGCCCGCATATCGATTACGAGGCGTTGTTCGATACCTCCCCGAACCCCTATGTGGTGCTAAGCCCCAGCCTGAACCTGATCGATGCCAACCAGGCTTATTTGCGCGTCACGGGGATGACGCGAGAAGCATTGGTGGGCCGTAACATCTTCGATATCTTCCCCGGCAGCGCCGATGGCGAGAATGCTCGCTTGCTGCGGGATTCATTTGAGCGCGTCATCGCCAAGCGGGAGCCTGACGCGATAGCGCTGATCCACTACCCCATCCCCGGCCAGACGGCCGACGGGTCGCCAACGGAGAAGGACCGCTACTGGAGCGCGGTCCATACACCGATCCTGGATGAGCAGGGAGCGGTCACGCAGATTGTGCAATGCACGGTGGACGTCACCGAGCTGCACCGGACAGACAACGAAGCTGTGGGACTGGAGGAGGGGCGAGAGACGGCTGTACCGCTCGAGCAAGTGCGCACAGGCGTATTGCGTCGTGCGCAGGTCGTGCAGGAGGTCAACCAAGCGCTGGAGTCCGAGCGGCGCCGCATGCGGCAACTCTTCGAGCAAGCTCCGGGGTTCGTGGCGGTCGTGCGCGGGTCGGACCATGTTTTTGAAATCGCCAATCGGGCGTACTTCCAGCTAATCGGCAATCGGGACATCATCGGTAGGCCGGTCAGAGAGGCCCTGCCCGAAGTTGCCGGGCAGGGGTTTTACGAACTGCTGGATCAGGTCTATGGGACTGGCGAGCCGTTTATCGGTCGCGCCATGCCGGTCAAGCTTCAGCAGCATGCCGGCACGGCAGTCGTGAGGCATCTTGATTTTATCTACCAGCCGATCTTTGCGTCGAATGGAACGGTCACGGGCATCTTCATCCAGGGCTATGATGTCAGCGACGCGCATGAACTCGCGCAAGAAATGAGCCACCAGGCGGCCCACGACAGCTTGACGGGGCTTCCAAACCGGCGGGAGTTTGAGCGTCGGCTCAAGCGCGCCATTGGCGATACCCAGACCGCCGGCGACGAGCACACGCTGCTGTATCTGGATCTGGACCAGTTCAAGGTGGTCAATGATACCTGCGGCCATGCGGCGGGAGACGCGTTGCTCCGACAAGTGAGCGCGCTGCTGGAGGAACACACACGGGCCAGCGATACCCTCGCGCGCCTGGGGGGCGATGAATTCGCCGTGCTGCTGGAGCATTGCTCCCTTGCCTCAGCCCGTGGGATCGCTGACACGTTGCGCCAGCTCATTGCCGGGATCGAATTCAGTTGGGGGCCGCGTACATTCGGTGGCAGTGTCAGTATCGGGGTCATTACCTTCGGCGGTAACGGCCCCGGCCTTGAGGAAATCCTGAGTACCGCCGACTCGGCCTGCTTTCTGGCGAAGGAGAAAGGCCGCAATCGTGTGCACGTTTACCACCCGGATGATTCCGAACTGTCGGCACGGTTGCGGGAAATGAATTGGATCAGCCGGCTGCGCCAGGCCCTGGACGAGGAGCGCCTCGTGCTCTACGCGCAAAACATCGTGCCCCTCGACAGTGTTTCCGGGGACCTTGGCCGCCGGGAAGTCCTGGTGCGCCTCAGGGAGACGGATGGCACCATCGTTCCGCCCATGACGTTTATCCCCGCGGCGGAGCGCTACGATCTGATGCCGACTATGGACCGTTACATTATACGCGCGGCATTCCGCAATTTCGCCGCCCTGCCCGAGCCTGAACGCACGACGAGCTCCTATTCGATCAATCTCTCAGGCGCCACCCTGAATGATGAGGCCTTTCTGCCCTTTGTCGAGAGACAGATCGCCGTGCACGCGCTTTCGGCTCACCGGATCTGTTTCGAAATTACGGAGACAGCGGCGATTGCGAACCTGACCCGGACCGCGAGGGTGATCCGCGCCCTCAAGGGCTTTGGATTCCAGTTCGCGCTCGACGACTTCGGCAGCGGCATGTCGTCGTTTTACTATCTCAAGCACCTGCCGGTGGATTTCATCAAGATCGATGGCGAGTTCATCAAGGGCATTCTGGATGACCGGGTGGACCGCGCTATGGTTCAGGCGATCACCAACATCGCCCATACCATGGGTATCAAGACCGTGGCAGAGTACGTGGGTAACGACGAGGTCCTCTCGCTGCTGGGCAGTCTAGGCGTCGATTACGCGCAGGGGTACGGTGTCCATAATCCCGAGCCCCTCGAGACCTGTCATGGCACCGGGCCCGATCGAAGGGCGCAGCATTAGCGCCAGCGTAATGCACCGTTAAACCAGATGCGCCGCAGGCACAACAGCAAGCGCCCTGCGCGCTCAGTGTGGATCAGAACCCGACGGCACGAGCTCGGGCGCCAGCATCCAGCGGGCGGCGCACGCCCCCGGGCTGCTCCCGTCGCCCCAGGTGAGGCAGATGGCCGACCAGCATCAGATCCTGGTTCTCCCCGGCGAGGGCGGCCGCGGCGTCTTGCGGGTCGTCGGTCGGGCCGAGATCCGGCGCCGCGGTGATGGCCACCTCGAGCCCCAGGCCTGTGGCCAGGGCCTCGGCGGATTGACGCGCCCGGAGCTTGCCGCTGTGCCGGATCTCCGCGGGGCGCACGGCGCCGGTCCGCGCCAGGGCCTCGGCAACGCGCCCCACCAGGGCGTGCCCCGGTGCAGTCAGGGGCCGATCCGGGTCCTCCTCCTTGGTCGCCGCGGGGCCGTGTTGTACGAGGTAGAGCTTCATGGGACCTCCGTTGCACCGGGTAACGGTGCGTTGGACCTGCCGTCGCCGCAAGCGGCAGGCTCAATCGCGGCCGCGTGGGCCAAGCCGTGTTCGATGGCCGGCGGCGGACGACGTGCACCGTGTGCCCACCTGGGCCTGTAGCCTTTTGTGCGCCCTTGCGCCGCGC
>NZ_SKOG01000089.1 GCF_007120195.1 Aquisalimonas sp. | reverse complement strand
CGGCCACCCGGCCCCGACAAGCTATGCTTGAGGGGTTCGGGCTTGTCGATGCCCGCGTTAGGCGCGGCGTGAAATAGCTAGAATATGAATGTCATAGTTGAAGTAAAATTGCGCTCACCGCCTACGCAAGTGAATAAGAAAGAAATGTATGCGGCTGCGCAATATCTTACCAATGATACAGACAGCATAAGAATTTCTGTTCCGAAAAATAAGTCTAATTTAATCATTGCAGAGTTTACGGTTAATAAATCAAGACAAATAGATGCTGTAGAAAAGATTGGAAAAGAGCTTAGCTCCTCTATCAATAATTATGACCAATCACTAATATCTTTTCCCAAGAATACGCCCACAAACAGCACAGAATTTCAAGGCACAAAACAGCATACACCCAAACAAGGACAATATTTAGCGTTTATATTTTACTATACAAAACTAAATGGATATGCGCCAGCAGAGGCAGATATACAAAAATATTTCAAAACAACGCCACCTACGGTACACAACATGATACTTCAGCTTGAGAAAAAAGGGTTTATTGAACGTATACCAAAGCAAGCACGCAGCATAAAGCTTTTATTGTCGCGGGATGAACTTCCCGATTTGGAATGACCGGATGAGCCAACACGGCGCTGCACCGGAGGCCGCTAAAGCGGCCGCAGTGAGCTTGAGTTGTTGAACGGAATCAATGGGATGTTGTACACCGTTCCATGGCGCCATTGGCTAACCATCCGCGCACAGACAATGGAGGGAACATGGCAACGACAAGCGTGAACGGCGTCCGGCTCTTCTACCAGCTCGGTGGCACAGGGACGTGCCCCTGGTATTGGTGCATGGGTCGTGGGATTCCCATCAGGACTGGGACCTGCTCGTTCCCCATTTGACCGATTCGTTTCGGGTTCTGACTTATGACCGCCGTGGGCACAGCGCAAGTGAGCGGCCCGCTGGACAAGGTAGCGTGCGCGAGGACGTCGCTGACCTCGCTGCGTTGATTGAGGACCTGCGGCTCGCGCCTGCATGGGTCGTCGGGAACTCCTTTGGTGCTTCCATCGCGCTGCGCTTGGCTGGCGACCGTCCCGATCTTCTTCGAGGCCTAATCGCGCACGAGCCGCCTCTGCTTTCTTTTCTTGCTGACGATGCCGCGGCAGCCCGGATGCTCGAAGAAGTAGAGCAAAAGGTAAATGCCGTGGCCGAGCAGATCGCAAAGGGCGACCATGCTGGTGCAACCGAGCGGTTCGTCGAGGAAGTTGCTCTGGAGCCAGGCATGTGGGCTCGGTTGCCTCCCGAATATCGGCAGATACTGATCGAGAACGCACCGACCTTACTCGACGAGACGCGCGATCCGGAGGCATTTGGCTTCGACCTCGAATGGGTTACGGGCTTCACCAAACCAACGCTCCTCACGCTTGGAGGGGAGAGTCCACCGATGTCCAAACCGGTCATGACCAAGCTTGCAGAGGCGTTGCCGCACGCGGAGGTCCATGCGCTTCAAGACGCCGGAACATGTCCCGCAGGTCACACATCCAGATGCGTACGCCGCGGCGCTAATCGGTTTCATCCATAGGCATGCCGCGTGACGGCGAGTGGCAGATTGGACGATCGCGAGATCTGGCCTACCCGTACAACTCGCGGCTGCACCCGACGCACCTCGCGCGCCGGTGCAGCCGCGGGATCGTTAGCGTGCGAAACAAGACAGAGCAGAAATATTCGAGCAACCGGCCGCCGCATTCGTTAAGAACAAGGCAGCGGTAAAGATGGAGCGATAGCATGTGATGAGCGAGCAAGACGCGCGGTTCTGGGACAAGGCAGCCCGGAAATATGCCGCTTCCCCCATTGCCGATGAGGCCGGGTTCGAGCGGACGCTGGCGCGCACACGCGCGTTCATTCCTTCTGGCGCTCGGGCGCTTGAACTCGGCTGCGGCACGGGCACTGCAGCCCTGCGCCTTGCAGATGCCGCAGTAAGCTATCTGGCCACCGACATTTCCGCACGCATGATCGCCATTGCGCAGGAAAAACTTGCAAAGGCCCGCGAGAACGGCCCCAACGGTCGGTTGAGTTTCCGGCAGGCAACCGCCAGCACATTGGTGCGCGAAAACGCCCGGTATGACGTCGTTATCGGTTTCAACTACCTTCACCTCGCTGGAAACCCAGCCGTGGTGCTTAACGATATTCGGACCTTGCTGGCGCCGGGTGGCATCTTCATTTCCAAGACGCCCTGCGTCGGCGAGATGAACGTGCTCATTCGCCTCGTCATCCCACTTATGCACCTCGTGGGCAAAGCACCTAGCAGCGTAACCAGCTTTTCCGCGGCTTCACTCGACGAGGCGATCTCCACGGCCGGTTTTGCCGTCCTGGAGAACGAACGTCACGGATCGAAGAAAAGGGACATCCGTCCCTTCATCGTCGCTCGTGCACTGTGACGGAGCACGACTACGTAGCTGCCAAGCCGAACAAAGTCAGGGAAGTTCGCTGACGGTGTCCCACCCTGCAGGTTCGGGCTGCAGTGGTAACGCCGCTCCGGCGGCACGCTGTAGCAGGCTGATACAAGAGGGGGCCTTGTCGGATTCGACTGTGGCGTCTTCGCCGCCACTCGGTTCGCGGCGGGCCTTCGCGAGGGCGGGCTTTCCCAACGCCAGCGAATTCAATGACGTTCCAGGTGGGCGGTATGTCCTCATGGTGCGTCATCGTCAGGAAGAGCTGGTAGCATGAACGGCACCGACCACCGTTTCTGGGAGATCTTCTTCGAGGTCTATGAAAGCCTGCCCAGGCAGGGCCCCGGTAACCGCAGTTGCGCCGCCAGAGCCCTTGGTCTTTGCCGCGAGCTTCCCAAGTCCCCGGCGATCCTCGACATGGGGTGCGGAGTCGGTAGGCAAACCCTTCAGCTCGCCGAGCTTGCGCCAGGTCCCATCGTGGCAATCGACAGCCATGCGCCGAGCATCGAACGGTTAAAGGCGGCTATCCTAGCGCGTGGGCTTTCGCAGCGCGTCAGTGCCATGGTTGGAGACATGGCGCACCCGGAGCAGGCGCCCGGGAGTTTCGACCTGATCTGGTCGGAAGGCGCGCTCTACAGCATCGGGCTTCAGAAGGCCCTTCGCGTCTGTCATGGATTGCTGCGCGCAGGCGGCTATCTTGCTTTTACCGATGCGGTCTGGCGCAAGGCGAACCCGCCTGCTGCGGTCAAGGCTGGTTTCGACCGAGACTACCCAACCATGGGTTGGCTGGAGGATGATGTGGCGGCGATACGCGACTGTGGATTGGAGCTCGTTGCGCACTTCACGCTGCCTAACGAAGCATGGTGGGAGGATTTCTACACGCCCATGGAGGCGCGCATCGCAGAGTTGCGCGTCAAGTACGCCGACGATGCCGAAGCCGCGGCCATACTCGAGCAACTCGCCGAGGAGCCCGAGATGCACCGCCGCTATTCCGACTTCTATGCCTATGAGTTCTTCGTGGCGCGCCGCCCCCTTGTCTAGTGTCCTGTAACCCCACTATCGTCGCCGCTTTCAACCGCCCGCGAATCAGAGTCGCGGCTCCAAGCCCTGGTGCACGGCGGCGCCGCGCATCAGCCGCCCGGCGATGTCCGCGGTCTGCAGCGCGGCACGCTCCGTGGGCGAATGAGCGGCCAGATAGCGGGCCACCCCAATGAGAATGCGCCGCGCGGGCCGGGAGTCGGGCTCCCATTCGCGAAACTGGCGGATACCCGCCTCCAGGGACTGGTAGCTGTGAAAGCCGGCGTCCTCGCGCAACAACGCTTGCGCTAGCATTGCCAGCAGTGTGTTCGGATCGTGGCCGAGCATCAGGTAGCGGGCCACCAGGCGTCCGACGGCATCCACTTGCCCCTTGCGGTCGAATGCATCCAGCAATGCGGTGCGCAGGTCTTCGCCACCAGCGGGAAAATCATCGAGAGCGTCTCGCTGCTCACCCGGCAGCCGCGCGGGCGGCACGTTCAGGTAGCGCGTCAGGTACACCGCCATGGCGCCGTGAAAGACGCCGCGCACGGCTGCCGGGCAGGCGTCGCCAGTGCGCGGATCGGCGCCGATGCGGCGCAACGCCTGGTGCACGGCATTGCAGTAGGTGAAGGTGTGGTGAGCGGTTTCCCAATCCCCGTGTTCGTTGGCGGTGCCGAAGCGCGCAAGCCGCACGGCGGCGGCACAGGCGAGCGCCTTGCCCAGATCAGCGGACGCCGCGCCGTCGCCAATGGCCACCTTCAGTGACTCCACCACGTCGTGCGGATCGTCCCCCAACAGCTGCTCGGCGAGCGCTTCATGCTCGCGCCAGCACGTGTCGTGCTGGCAACCCGCCGCGAACAGCGAGGGCAACTCGGGATAGACACCCTCCAGGAGGGAGATCAGGTCCTGCGGCTGACGCCAGGCGGTGGATTCCTCCGCACCGCGGGAGTCCACCATGCCGCGCACCACCGTTGGCAACACGGCGGATGCATGCTCCCAACCAATCTGGTCCAGGCATTCGAAGGCCTTGTTGATGAAATCCAGGCTGTGCCCCGAGTCGGCGTATGGCCGATCGGTCTCGGCGGCAAACAACATAGCCGCCAGCGCCGCGGGCGAGGCGCCGGCACGGATTGCCGTCAGCAGCGTCCGCTCCGCCGCCTCCCGGTGGCGCACTGCGCTCCAGCGCCGCAGCCACCCCTGCAACGTCTCCTGCGACGGCGCACCGTCGAGCGGCGTACGCTCCCGGCGCGGCGGCTCGCCTTCGCAGTCGTCGGCTGTGCGGCGCACGCCGTGGAACAGGGCCAGGCAGGTATCGCGCTCCGGCAACCCGGCGAGCACGTTGCCGAGCGCGGTGAGTATGGTCAGCCCGACGCCCCAGCCGTCTCGGTTTCGGGCGCCGAACAGCGCAGCCTGGCGCACGATCGCATGGGGCGGGGCACCGGCTGCGAGCTGGCCATGGACCGACTTGGCGATGACCAGCGCGAGATTGTGGGACATGCCATCATCGAGCCGCCGCCGAAAGTGCGCGAGCGGATCCGGATAGCCGACAAGGGGCTGTACCCACACCGCGTCGCCGCGCACCTCCACCGGACAGCGGGGCACGTCGTCCGCCCATAGATCGAAGGTGCAGCCGCTGGCCACGTCGAAGCGGGCATGGTGCCAATGACACGTCAGTATGCCGTCCTCAACGCTGCCGCGGTCCAGGGGAAAGCCCATGTGCGGGCAGCGATTATCCAGGGCATAGACATGGTCGTGGTCGTGAATCACCAGCACGGGCGGATGCCCCCGACCGTGCACCAATACCTTGCCGTCACGCCGAAGGTCTGCCAGGCGTGCAGCGAAGACGAAAGGCTGCACCGGTTCGGTCATTATTGCCTGATCACCTTGGTCTTGCCGGACAGAGCATCCCCAGTGTCCTGTCACCGTAAGGATAGTTCTTTTCAGTGCGCATCCGCGCTCAGCGGCTCACCGCGCAATCTCTCGGAGTCCGTGGGCACTTCCATAGATGCCGTGTTCACGCGGGTAGTCATCCAGCGCCTCGTCGTAGCAGTGGACCATGCCTCCCCAGCCCAGACGCCCCATGGGCTGGCTGGTCGGCGGCGTGGTCTCGCCCTCGACGCGCACGCCTTCAGGCATGCGAATGCCGTGGGTTTCCCGCGTCTGCCGCTCCACCGCCCGCACCAGGTCCTCGCCCAGATCCAGGCTCTGCAGCAGGCGCCGTTCGACGTCTTCGGTGATGAGGGCCCGGGCGGCCTCGTCATCGCCGGTTTGGAGCAGTTCCAGCGCCTCCTGCTCGACGCTCGCCCGCAGGTCGATGAGGTCGCGCTCGAAGGCCTCGATCTCTGCAGTCACCGGACGCAGGAACTCCCGGGGATGCTCGCAGGTGTGGTAGAGCAGCCGCTTGAAGGTCCGCGTGGCGTAGCGCGTCGCCTCCAGCGGGGCGTAATCCGGGTCGATGAAATGGGAGTCCGCATGCTTGGTCATGTAGCGGTGCTGGCGGAACTCCGGGGGAATATCCTCGGTGCCGATGGGGATCGCCACGAAGGGGGTGGTGATCGCGCTGGTGACGGCAAGCCACAGCGTTTGCAGCTCCGGATGCACGTCCGGGCGCAGGTGCGCGACCTGGCCGTATCCGGAGAAATCGTTGGACCAGCGCGGATCACGCACGTATGCCAGCATGTCCTCCAGGCTGATCGGGGCCATCGCGTGCAGCTCTTGCTCGCGCTGGGGCGGATTGCGCGCCTCGTCATAGAACGCCGGATAGAGATCGCCCGGCTCATCCCCTGGGAAAGGCCGGCCATAGACCTCTTGCACGTTGAACGGCCCGTCGCCGTCCCACCAGCCTTGCTCCCGGGCAAAGTCCACGAGGTGATCGGAGGCCAGGTAGTCGTCGTGCTCATGGTGGTCAACCGGAAAATCGTGGATGTAGCCGAAATAGGAGACCCGGATCTCGTCGGCCCCAAGCCGCTCAGCAGCCCAAAGACGCTGCCCACCGGCGAAGTTAATGAACACCCAGCCCTCTTTTTCGTCGGCAATGAGGTGCGAATTGCCGCCGTAGGTCGAGTAGCCGTGCTCGTCCATCAACGCGCCGATCACCTCCACCGCCTCGCGCGCGGTGGTGGCGCGCTCCATCGCGGCGCGGGCGAGGTCACTGTAGTTGGGGCCTGTTTGCGGGGCGGCCTCCTCAGACATGTCGATCAGTTCCTGCCGCGAGGGCGACCAGATATCGCGGGCGGCAACGCCGTGCTCATTTAAGCCCCCATTTGTCAGCGGCGGCGGAAAGCCGGCGAA
Source organism: Aquisalimonas sp. (assembly GCF_007120195.1). GTDB lineage: Bacteria > Pseudomonadota > Gammaproteobacteria > Nitrococcales > Aquisalimonadaceae > Aquisalimonas. The sequence goes on along the minus strand of NZ_SKOG01000089.1, from coordinate 12,557 downwards.
CTCGGAATAGTTCGAGGTGATGTGCTTATAGGTTTCCCGCGCCTGTGGCATGTCCGTGAGCTCGCCCGGGATGCTCGCTTCGCTGGTAACGCCAACGGCGGTGGTGGCGCCTTCCGGGTGGTGCTGGCGGGGGACAACCTCGACCCAGTGGCTCGAAGGCTCGTGCCCGAAGCCGCCAAGCAGGGTAGAGCCGTCGGCCGTGAGCTCGCTGCCGACGTAGATGCCGATGCTCTTGTGCCTCAGGTGCTCGGCACGCGGCGGCGGTTCGCCCGCCACCGCGGCCTGCGCCGCCACTGCCAAGGCAAAAGACAACAGCGTTGGTCGCGCACAGGCGCGCAGCCGCGCCTTTCTAAGACCAGGATTCGAGACCATGTGGACCTCCCGTTTCGGCATTGCGACCGACCGCTACCGGCTTGGCGTTTTGGCACAACTCTGGGACGATTTCCATTCCCAACATGATGGCTGGTCTGTCGAGGAGTCAGTGATCCATGCCCGATGCGCGCCGCTTCGTCGAGCTGCAAGGGCCTTTGCGCACGTATCGCGGCGGCGAACTGCCATCCGTGACCATCGCGTACGAGACCTGGGGTGAACTCCGCGGCAGGGGCGACAACGCGCTGCTGCTCTTCACGGGGTTGTCGCCCAGCGCGCACGCTGCGTCGTCGGCGGCCGACCCCTCGCCCGGCTGGTGGGAGTACATGATCGGGCCAGGCAAGCCCATCGACACGGAGCGGTTCTTCGTCATCGCCATCAACTCCCTCGGGAGCTGCTTCGGCTCCACCGGCCCCGCCTCCATCAATCCGGAAACGGGACAGGCGTACCGGCTCGACTTCCCCAAGCTCTCGGTTGAGGACATTGCAGCAGCGGCCCGCGGCGCCTGCCTCGCCCTCGGCATTGACCACGTGCACACAGTCGCAGGCTGTTCCCTCGGCGGCATGGATGTTCTCGCCTACGGGATGATGTATCCGGGCACGTACCGGGATCTTATCAGCATCTCGGCAGCCGCCAACGCGACGCCGTTCGCCATCGCCCTGCGCTCGATCCAGCGCGAGGCGATCCGTGCCGATCCGGCCTGGGCCGGTGGCAACTACGCGCCCGGCAATGGCCCCAAAGACGGCATGCGCATCGCCCGCCAGCTGGGCATCCTCACCTACCGCTCCCCAGAGGAGTGGCTGCAGCGGTTCGATCGTGAGCGCATCGAGGGCGCGGATGCCCAGCGCGACCCGTTCGCAACAGCCTTCCAGGTGCAGTCTTACATGGATGCAAACGCGCGCAAGTTCGCCGAGCGATTCGACGCCAACTGCTATCTCTATCTGTCGCAGACCATGGACCTGTTCGACGTGGCCGACCACGGCGGGGGCAATCCGGAGGCCGGCATGCGGCAGGTCGACGCGCGGCGCGCGCTGGTCGCCGGCGTGACCACCGACTGGCTCTACCCCCTGTGGCAGCAGCACCAGCTCGCCGAACTGCTTGCCCACGCGGGTGCCAGCGTCAGCTACCATGAACTCGAATCGATTCAGGGCCACGACGCCTTCCTGATCGACAAGGATCGCTTCGGGCCGATGGTGGCAGAGTTCCTCGCCGGTATGCCGCGCGGCTGACGGCGGCGGGATGAGGCGGCGGGCGCAAGAACGACCCACTCCACCCGCTCGCGCGGGCGCCGTTCCAAGGCCGGCTACCCGTTGGGTTCGACAGGTGGCCCACCTCGCCAGGGGCCTCGAACCCGCCGGATCGCGCGTTTGCGCCTCGTCCGTGCCTCGCCCTGGACGCAAGTATACGTTGGCGAAATACCGAACACCGCACGGCGCGCGCTGATATACTGACAACCCTTGAACGTCGAAGTGGGAGGAGGGTCGATCAATGCGTCCAATCGTCGGTGTGACGGCCTGCTACAAAGCCATTGCCGAGGTGGGGAACCACTGTGTGGCGAACAAATACGCTGAGGCCGTAACCCGCGCCGCGGATTGTGTTCCCGTGCTGATTCCGGCCCTCGGTGACGAGCTGGACATCGATTCCCTGCTTGCCCGGCTGGACGGCGTTCTCGCCACCGGCAGCCCGTCGGGCGTAGAGCCGGTGCACTACGGGGGTGAGTCCAGTCGCCAGACTCCGGAAGGCCTGGATCAATCCCGGGACGCCACCACGCTACCCCTGCTTCGAGCCGCCGTGCAGGCCGGCGTGCCGGTGCTGGCGATCTGCCGCGGTCATCAGGAGCTTAACGTGGCACTGGGTGGCAGCCTCCATCAGTTCGTCCACGAGTTGCCCGGCAAACGCGACCACCGGGAAGATACGTCGGTGCCAGAGGAGGAGCGCTACGGCCCCGTCCACAGCGTGCGTTTGGCCCCTAACGGCTTTCTGGCGGAGCTGTTTGGCCGTGAGCAGCTGGAGGTCAACTCCCTGCACTGGCAGGGCATCGATCAGCTCGCACCCGGGCTGGTTGCCGAAGCCTGGGCCGAGGACGGCCTCATCGAGGGCGCCCGCGTGGTCGATGCACCCGCCTTCGCGGTCAGCGTGCAGTGGCACCCCGAGTGGCGGGCCGCCGAAAACCCTTACACCAGAGCGCTCTTCCAGGCCTTTGGTAAGGCGTGCCGCGAGCGGGGGCTGGCCCGTCACCGGTGGTCGGCGAGTGCGTAAGCCGTCGCCCCCTGGCGATTACGCTGCGTTACAGCTGCATACGGGTGCGGGCGGCATCGATGATGGACTCCAGCAGCTGCGCATAGCTCCGGCCCTGGTAGCTTGTCACGGTTGCCAGCATGCCTCCCTCGCCCCACATCGGGTGGGCGTTGATGTCGATTAGTCGCGGCATGCCCTCGGCGTCGGCACGGAAATCCATCCGCGCATAGTCCCGGCAACCCATCCGTTCGAACATGAGCTTGGCGTAGGCAGTCATGTGCTGGCACGCCCGCTCGGACTCTGCCGGGATGAAGCGAACCTTCTCCCAGTAAGGCGAGTGCGGATCCACCTTGGATTCGTAGGTCATGATCGGCGGCAGGTCATCGTCGAGGGCGGAGAAATCGATCTGCAACGGCGGCAGCACCGTGAGCCCGGAGTGCGGGTTTCCCACAACACCAACACTGTATTCAGGGCCCGGCAGATAGTCCTGGATCAATGCCAGCTGCTCGGGCAACAGCGCGTGGAGTTCGCGCAGACAGCGCTCGGCTTCGTCGGGGCCGTGCACCAGCGAGTTCGGCCCGATGCCGATGCTGCCATCGCCGCCGTTCGCCTTGATGAATGCCGGGTAGAGTTCCGGCAGTCTGACGTCAGGCTGCGCGGGGTCGGCGAGGATATTCCACGGCACCGGGACCCCCAGATCGGCGGCCTGGGCATACACGTGGTACTTGTGGTGGCACAGCACCATGGCCTCCGGCCCGGCACCGGCATACGGCACCTCCAGCATTTCCAGCATTGCGGTGATGTGGAGTTGACGGGTTGGCGCATTGCGATAACCGGTGTTGCAAAAGTTCAGCACCAGCGCCGGGCGATCCTGCTCCAGTGTCTGCCAAAGCCGCTCGTGATCGTCCAAGAATTGAAAGCGGTAACCGGTGAGCGTATCAAGAGCCTCCCGCAGGCGGCTTACCGCAAGGTGGTCCTGCGGCTCAAACTGGTTGCTCAGATTGTAGCTGTAGGGAAGACGCGGATCGCCGAGAAGTACGGTAATGTCCATGAAATCTCCATTCCTGTGCGCGCACGACCGCTGCGCAAGTTCAAGTGCAAGCAGGGGCAGGCCCCACTCGGAGGCCGCTGCGGCCCCTGGTCCCGGGAAGACATACCCATTGTCCTGATGCATGAAGGCACGCCATACTAGCGCGCCCTCATGCATCAGGACACCCGCGGGGCACCTTGGGAGCCCATAACAATAGCCCCAGGCCCCACGCCAGTAGAATCAGCGATGCTCGTGGACACCCCTTGGGCTATGCTTACTGGAAGACCGAGTTGTTCGCCGTCGGATACGGGTAGCGCGAAGCGGCTGGCCTCTGTCCCCCAACGAGAAGCGGAAAAACGCCATGAATATCGTCACCGATTTTCCTCACCGCGTCGAGTGTCTGGAGTCTGTGTGGATTCCCATGGGCGACGGCATTCACCTCAATGGCCGTATTTGGCTGCCCGAGGGGGCAAGCGAGTCCCCCGTGCCAGCGGTTCTGGAATTCATCCCTTACCGGCTGCGTGACGGCACCGTGGCACGAGACAGCGTCCACCACCATTACTTCGCTGGCCACGGCTATGCGTCGCTGCGCGTGGATCTACGCGGCAGCGGTGACTCCGAGGGCGTGCTGCGCGACGAGTACCTGGAGCAAGAGCTGGTCGACGGCGAGGAGCTGTTGCGCTGGATTGCATCCCAGCCCTGGTGCGACGGCAGCGTGGGCATGATCGGCATCTCCTGGGGCGGTTTCAACGGGCTGCAGCTCGCAGGCCGGGAGCCTCCTGAACTCAAGGCGGTGGTGACGGTCGCCTTCACCGATGACCGCTATGCCGATGATGTCCATTACATGGGCGGCTGCCTGCTTGGCGACAACCTCTCCTGGGCGTCCACCATGTTCGCCTATACGTCTCTGCCGCCGGATCCGGACAACGTCGGCGAGCGCTGGCGCGAGATGTGGCACGAACGCCTGGACGGGAGCGGCCTGTGGCTCGCGACCTGGCTGGAGCATCCGCACCGGGACGAATACTGGCGACATGGCTCCATCTGCGAGGATTTCACGCGCGTCAAGACCCCCGTGCTCGCGTGCAGCGGCTGGGCCGACGGCTACTCCAACGCTGTCTTCCGCCTGGTGGAGCAGCTGTCCGTCCCGTGCAAGGGGCTGATCGGGCCCTGGAGTCACAAGTATCCTCACCAGGGTGAGCCCGGCCCGGCCATCGGCTTTCTGCAGGAATGCGTACGCTGGTGGGACAAGTGGCTGAAAGGAAAGGAGACCGGCGTCGAGCAGGACCCGGCGCTGCGGGTGTGGCTCCAGGACAGCGCGCCCCCGACCACCAGCTACGGCATCCGGCCCGGCCGCTGGGTGGCGGAACCGGACTGGCCCTCTGCCAACATCAAGCTCTGGCGCCTGCCGCTGGCTCCCGGCCAGCTTCTGGAGTCCGGCGCCCAGCCCACCGAGGAGAGCGCACTGACCGTGCAATCGCCGCTAACCTGCGGTCTGTTTGCGGGAAAGTGGTGTTCCTACGCCGCAGGGCCGGACCTGGCACACGACCAGCGTGAAGAGGACGGCGGGGCGCTCACGTTCGATACCCTGCCGCTTGAGGAGCAGCTGGAGATCATGGGGGCACCCGTGGTGGAGTTGGAACTGGCGTCCAACCGGCCCGTGGCGATGATCGCAATCCGCCTTTCCGATGTCGCCCGCGACGACAAGGCAACACGCGTGACCTATGGCATGCTGAATCTCACCCACCGGGACGGTCATGAGTCGCCCTCGCCCCTGGAGCCGGGACGCCGTTACCGAGTGAGGGTAAAGATGAACGGCGCTGCCCAGGCCTTTCCGAAGGGCCACCGCCTCCGGCTGTCCGTGTCCACATCCTACTGGCCGCTGGCCTGGCCGCCACCCGAGCACGTGCGGCTCACCATCTTCGACGCGGCGAGCGCGCTCGTACTGCCGGTTCGGCCGCCGCGCGCCGAGGACGCCAACCTGCCCGCCTTCGGGAAGCCGGAGGGGGCGCCGCCGGAGACCAAGCGCATGGTTGAGCCGCCCCACCACAATTGGTACGTCCACCGGGATCTGGCGGCAGACGTCTCGACGCTGGAGGTGGTCAACGACCAAGGCGTCGAGCACGTGGAGGGCATCGGCATGAATGTCCAGTCCAGGACGGTAGAGTGGTACAGCTCGCGCGACGACGACTTCGACTCCATCCGTGGGGAGACGCTGTGCGAACGCGGGCTGAGCCGTGGCGACTGGAAGGTGCGGACGGTGACCCGGACGATTCTGACCTCCGATGCCCAGTCGTTCTACCTCCACGCGACGCTGGACGCCTATGAAAGCGAATTCCGGGTCTACTCCCGTACTTGGAATCACGCCATCCCCCGGCAGCTGCTATAGGTTTGCCGGCGGCGGCGCGCGCTGTAAAGGCTATTTGGGCCGGTGCATCTGAAACCGCTGCCGGCGATCGATACCAAAGTAGTCCGCCGGCCCGCCGGCGCGCAGTATCGGTTCGGCGGCGGCGGTGTCGTAGATACCCTCCTTGAGTAGCTCTGTGCGGATGTGCACGCCCACCACCTCGCCGAAGACCATCCAGGTATCGGCTTTCTGACCATCGGCGCCCTGCAGTTGCAGCACCTGGCTGACCCGGCATTCGAAGGAAACAGGGGCCTCGGCCACCCGCGGCACGGAGATCACGCGGGAGGCCACGGGGGTCAGTCCGGCGAGTGCGAACTCGTCCACCTCGGGGGCGACGGTGGCGCAGGTGGCGTTCATGGCCTCGGCCAGCGGCCGGGTGGCGAGGTTCCAGCCGAATTCACCGGTATCCTCGATGTTGCGCACCGAGTCCTTGTAGCCAACGCTCGCGAAGCCCACGATCGGCGGCCGGTAATTGAAGGCGTTAAAGAAACTGTAGGGGGCAAGATTCAGGTGTCCGCCGGAGTCCATGGAAGAGATCCAGCCGATGGGCCGCGGTGCAACCATGGCGTTGAACGGGTCGTGTGGCAGGCCGTGCCCCTTGTCAGGCTCGTAGAAGTAGATGCTCTCACCCATGCACAATTCCTGGTGTCCTGTAACCGAAGTTCGTTGTCTTTTGCTTGTCGGTGCGCCTTCGAGGCCAGTCGCCGGGCCGAAGGCGCAGCAAACCACACGACGAGGACCGGCCAGTCTCCGGCTAGGCGCCCCGCTCCTTTTCAGTAGGCCCTTCTCGCCTTTTGCCAGCGCGACGCTGACGCGTCATCGCTGCCCCCATTGACCCGGCCCGGCTCGGGCAGGGCATCAAGGTGTGTTCGGGCCTCTCGCCTGCGCCTGTTGGTGCTTGATCTCTGCGGCCACGTGCAACGCTTCCTCCAGAAGAGACTGGTCACCGACCTGGTTGGCGAGGATGAGAATCAGGCGCGCATTGATCTGCCGGCTCGTCTCGTCATCGCAATCCCGGTGTACCTCTGCCAGTGCAGCATAAAAGGCGTCCGCGTCGGTGAAATTGGGTTCAAGCTCCAGGCTGGACACGCGCTGATTCCTCCAAGGACTTCAGGGTCAGGCCGTTGGAACGCTTGATGGCCTCGATAATCGCATCGGCGCGCAGCTCGCGCCAGCGGGCGGCGACGTGCTGATCCGGCCGGAACAGATAACCATTACCCGGACGAAGGTCATGGCGCACGGTGAGATAACCGTTCGCGTCATGGATGACCGTGCTGCGCGGCAGGCGCCTCACCGCGTCCGGCACCGGCCCGACGATGCGCAGCACAAGGTCGGGGGTTTCCTCCAGCACCTGTTGCAACTCCGTTGCCAGACGCAGCGCCGACACGCCTTCCATGCGCCCGTCCACCAGCAAACAAAAATGATCACCCAGCAGGTGCAGCCACCACATCTTCTCGCCATCAACGGTGACTGGTGCGTCCTGCGGCGGTGAGCCGGGGTGCATCAGGGGAGGGAACGAGGGGTCATCGTCCGTGCTCAGGGGCGAACCCTCGTAGACACAAGGCCTGGAGAGCCGTCCGCTGTTCACCAGGGCGCGGGCGAACGGGTAGTGTTCCGCGAGTTCCAGGGCGGCGTCACGAAATGCGCGGATAGTGCTGGTCCTGGGCCTGATAAATTCCGCAGCGCGGGTGGCGTGCAGTACATCCTCGGCAGCACCCTGCTGACGCTCGCTGTCGTAGGTATGGAGCAATGCAGCCGGCGCCTCACCCCGGATCACCCGCCCCAGTTTCCAGCTCAGGTTTTCCGCGCCCTGGATCCCCCCATTGGCGCCACGCGCACCGAAAGGGGACACCTGGACTGCCGCCTCCCCCATGAAGAGCACCTGGTTATGCACAAATCTGTCTATCTTGCGGCAGCAAAAGGTGTAGACACTCGCCCATTCCAGCTCGAAGGGCACATCCGCACCGAGCATGGCCTGCACCCTGGAGCGCACATTGGCTTCTTTCTTCTCTTCCTCCGGATCGGCTTGCGCATCCAATTGGAACTCGATGCGCAAGACATCATCCGGCAGCCTGTGCATCAGCGCCGACTGGTTTGGGTGGAACGGGGGATCGAACCAGAACCAGCGCTCGGTCGGAAAATCGGCCTTCATTACGACATCTGCGATCAGATAGCGATCCTTGAACACCTGTCCCCGGCTTGTGAGGCCGAGCATGTCGCGGATACCACCGCTGGCGCCATCGGCGACCAGAAGATACTCACAGGTGAGGGAATAGGTGCCATCCGGAGTCGATACCGTGAGAGCCGTCCCGTCCGATCGACTATCGACAGCGATTACCTCGTTCTTCCAGCGTAACTCAATATGCGATGGAAATTGCTGCGCCCGATTGACTAGATACGCCTCGCAGTGGTGCTGCTGGAGGTTGACGACTGCGGGCATGCGGTGACCCTGATCGGCTCGCTGGTTGATCCGATAGACCTCCCGATCCCTGAAGAACACCTTCCCGACCTGCCAGGTCACGCCCTTGTCCAGCATGGCCTGGCCACAGCCGAGGCGATCGAAAATCTCCAGGGTACGTTTGGCGAAGCAGATGGCACGGGAGCCAACACCCACCGTCTGATTGTCATCGAGCACCAGGCTGGCAACGCCCTGGCGTGCAAGGTCGATGGCCGCTGTCAACCCCGCGGGGCCGGCGCCGACGATGACCGCGCGGCGGTGGTGGCCCCCGCCACTGAGCTCGGGCGGCGGCGTATCGGAGTAAACGGGGTATTCATGCCGACTGACCATGGCGCTCCTCCTAACCGCCCGCCTCCGAGGCGGAAGGCCATGGCCCGTCGCTGCGCACAGGCGTGGGGGGTTTGTGATGTATCCATTTTACACGTACGTACACCAGGTTGTTTCGCGGCAACCGAATTAACCCAGAGCTCCACCCCGTGCCCACGCCGCGTGGTGTCGCGCCACATTGACCGCAGCTCGTGTATCCATCACGCCACGGGTTGGCTCGATTGATTGGCGATTCCATGGCTCATAGCCCTGAGCGGTTCCCTCCCCCGAGAATCCCGGCTTCACCGCTGGCGAGATCGGGTTCGCCGCAGCGTTGGAGGATCCAGTTGCGGGCGCGATCGCGCAGCTCCAGGGCGGCATCCCAGTCATCACCTTTGGGTACCATGGGCGTGCCGACCTCCAATTCCACGGACCCCGGCCGTGGCCGGAAACTGTAACCGCTTAGCATCTTGCGGCTACCACGGATCACCATCGGCACCACCGGCACACCCTTGCGCACCGCGGCCATGAAGGCCCCGATACGGAAATCCTGCAGCCCCGGCGCAGCCGACAACCTCCCTTCCGGGAAGAACAACAGCCGCTCGCCGGTGTCGAGCTGCTCCATCGCCTGGTCAAGGTCTTCCAGGCTGCGGCGGCGGTCGAAGCGTTCCACCCAGGTGGCTCCTGCACGCTTTAGCAAGGGAGCCAGCAGCCAGTTGCGGGAGAGCTCCCGTTTGGCCGTGAACACCAGCCGCCCCGGCAAGCCGGCACGCAACACCGGGCCATCCAGGTAACTGGCGTGGTTGGAGACCACGACACAGGGTTCCCGGGGCAGGCGCTCAAGCCCGCGCACGGTGGGACCACTCCCAACCAGCGCAAACATCAGGCGGCTACCTCCCCGGGCGATGGCCGCACGGGCACTGCGCCCGGGGGTCAGCAATAACAGGAACGCCATCGGAATGCCGATCGCCAGCCCTTGCAGCCAAAACCACAGGGCGTACATCCCCCGTCCGCCGGCGCGCGCACCACGCCTGAGCAGCGGCAGCGCACTACGCAAAATGAGGCGGGACAGCTGTGGCGCGAGCCCGCCGGTGCTCTTACCTAGCTCGCCGCGCTGGTACAGCTCGCGGCAGGCGACCCGGCGGATCTTGCCGCTTGAGGTCTTAGGCACCGATGCCGGCGGCACCAGCTTGACCACGTCGGGCGCTGTTTCCATCAGCCGAACGGTTGCCTCGCGGATGTCCTGCTCCATACGCGCGCGCGCCGTGGAATCGGTCTCCCGGGTTTCGGCAACGACGACCAACCGCTCGGTACCGGCCTCAGGATCGTCGCTGGCAAATACTGCTACGTTATTGCGACGAATACCGGGCACCTGGGAGACGGCCTGTTCCAGCTCATAAGGGTAATAGTTCCGGCCACCGCGAATGATGACGTCCTTCACCCGGCCGGTCAGGTACAGCTCGCCCTCGTCCAGGTAAGCGAGATCGCCGGAATTCAACCAACCACCATCCACGATCAGGCGTTCGGTCGCCTCTGGGTTGCGGAAATAGCCCTGGGTACACGACGGCCCGCGGAACTGCAGCTCACCCTGCCGCCGTTCGGGCAGCGGTCGGTTGCGCTCGTCCACCACGCGGATGTCGTGCCCGGGTAAGACGCGCCCGCATGCCACAAAGTAACGAGGGTTGGGGTCCTCTGCATCGGCGGGCTCGGCCTCTCCGGTGCGCTCGAAGTGGTCCCGTTTGACGCGGTCGATGAGGGGCTCACGCTCCAGTGGCGGGAAGGTAAGCCCGACCGACGCCTCGGCCAGGCCATAGACGGGTTTCAGGGCCCGGGGTGCGAAGCCGTAGCGACGGAAGCGCTCGTTGAAGGCCTCGAGGGTGCGCGGGCTGATAGGTTCAGCGCCATTACAGGCGTAGCGCCAGCTCGACAGGTCCAGGCCTTCCAGGTCCTCATCGGTGAGGCGCTGGGCGCAGAGGTCGTAGGCGAAATTAGGCGCCGCGGAGAGCGTGCCACGGCTGCTGTGGATGGCCCACAGCCAGCGTTGGGGTCGCGCCATGAACTGCAGCGGCGACATCAGCGTCAATGGCACCCCGTGGTACATCGTGCCCAGGCAAGCGCCAATCAGGCCCATGTCGTGATACAACGGCAGCCAGCTGACGAAGTGATCGTCCTGGGAGGCCTCGATGACTTCCCCGATGCCCAGGATGTTGGCAAGCAGGTTGCCGTGGGTCAGGGTCACGCCCTTGGGCTGCCCTGTGGTGCCTGACGTGTACTGCAAGAACGCGATATCCGCTGATGTCCGCGGCACCCGGGCCGCGACGCCAGCGCTTTCGCGCAGCTCGGCAACGGTGGTCACCGTATCAACGCCGGGGGCCAGGCTCTTTAGCAACCGCCCGGCCTGGACGGTTTCCCGGGAGGCAATGAAGCAGCGGGTGCCGGCGTTGTCCAGCACGGAGACGATACGGCGCAGATGATCCTCCACCTGACTCGCACGCACCGGCGGATAGAGGGGGACCGGAATGGCGCCGGCCCACAGCACGCCGTGGAAGGCGAAGAAGAAATCCAGCCCCGTGGGCAGCATCAGCGCCACGGTGTCTCCGGGCCCCACGCGCCGCTCACGCAGGCCATCGGCCACGACCGCCGCACCCTCGCGCAGCTCCGCGTACGTCAATGCCGGGCCGCCGCCACCATCCTCATAGAGCGTCACGCAACGCCGATCCCCGGAGTGCTCCGCGTGCCAATCCAGCGCCTCTGGAATTGTCTCGGCGTGCCTGGGCACTGTGGCGGCCGGGACGGTCTCGTCGCGGCGCACGGGCGCCATCCGCGTCGCTTGATCCGTCACTTGGGCACCGCGCAGGCTCAGGGCCTCTATGAGGTCCGCCGGCGTGCGCGCCTGAACGGCCACCTCGTCGGGCACCCGTGCACCGAATCGCCGTTCCAGACGCAGCATCAGCTCGACACGCCCAAGGCTGTCCAGCCCGGCATCGCGCTCAAGGTCGCTGCCGACCCCAAGCTCAGGTACGCGGCGGCCGGGATGGAGTTCCCGCGCCACGTCCCGAATCAGATCCAGCAGTCCGGCCTCAAGCTCGTTCACATTTGTATCCAGTGCTTTGCGACGCTGCGCCATAAGGAACTCCGAGGACCTCACACCTGGCCGGGATCAGTGCGCAATCACCCTGCCGTCATCATCCAACCAAGGATTAAGAGCCGAACTCATCGTGGACCTTGGGGCTCACGTGGGCCGGCGTGAACACGCACACCAGCCGCAGATCGGTGTGGGCGTGCAGAATATGTTCAATGCAGTAAACCGACTCGAGATGATTGCGGCACTGCACCCGCTGGGATTCGCCCGCACGGAAGATGGTCTCGTGGACGGAGTGCCCCATACCGCGGCGTCCGAGCACGAAACGGCGGCTGAGCCTATTGCCAAGGCCCACCTCGTCAGGCGTTCCCTTGATCTCCTCCAGCCGTCGCACAATCATCCAACATGGACCTCCATCTGCAAGCCGGCATGCAACCGCTTTTCAACTCATCAATATAGGGTTCAGACAAACAGATTCAATATCTTACTCCCCTTATCGGCGGGCTGCTGTTGCTCCCTCTAAGCGGGTTATACTCGAGGCCAGTCCAGGCATTCGATTTCGAGCGGAGAATGCTGCGGAGAATGCCAATGTGTGAGCTTCTGGCCATGAGTGCCAACACCCCCACCGACCTGTGCTTCAGCTTCACCGGGTTGACCCGTCGGGGCGGTG
>NZ_SKOG01000119.1 GCF_007120195.1 Aquisalimonas sp. | reverse complement strand
GTGACGGTCTCCGCCGGCAGTCGGTCAGCCATGTGTTGCGCCACCGTGGCCAGGACGGGGCGATGCGGGTATGCGGTATCGGCCGTTGTCCGCCGCGCAGTTCACGGGGCAGAATTTCGTGATCGACGGTGGCATGACGCGCAAGATGATCTATGACGAATGGGTATATTCCGTCATTGCGTACCTCGCCCGCTACCCCCGACCATCGCCATCACCGATGCCCGCACCTTGTCCATCGGCGAGGAGGCAATTCACCCCGCGCAACACCGACTACCACACCTATAGTCGACACCTCCGCATACCCCTGGCGGGTGGGGAGTTCTTGCGGCGTGTTCTGCTGCCCATGCTCATCCGCGTTGATGCGCGTGCGCCACTGCGGCGATCTCGCCAATCGCTGCCGGCGGAACTGCCTGGAGCAGTTCGAGTCGCACTGGCTGCCAGAGAGACACAGGCCACGGCCGCCGGCCACACCGCCCCTGTGTGGAGGAAGGCCCTGCCCCGGTGTGCGTGTACCCGCGTTGCCGCCGAGGGAAGATGGCGTTGATCTGCCTCATTGCACCGAGCCAAGTGTTGCGAGGCACACTGCAGGAGAGGGGTAGAAAGCGATAGCGACGATGACGTGAAGCCAAATCACCCCCTGTCTGCGTTGCCCTGGCCGAGGCAGCACGGGGGAGCGCGCATGCGCTGTGCCCGAGTTGGAATTACTCGGCGACAGGCGCTATCTGGGGTGCAAGGCATTGGCGCGAGGATCCCGTCCGTGGAGCCCACGACCCTCCACGCGGCGAGTCCTGATCGTCATCACACGCTGCGACCATGCGCAGCACAGGCCTCATCCTCCTTGAGGCTCTGGCCTGCATCCCGACCGGCACGCCCCTCGGGGACCTTCCGGTCGGAAATTCTCCCGGATTGTGACCTCCCCCGTCGTGGGTGGTGGCACCTCCCGCGCGTCCAGCGCGGCCGTCTCTACCCAGGTGGTGATAGCCGCCGATGGCGCTGACGCGGGTCCGCGGGTATGCGAGACTGTAGGCATCAGATCGAGCACCAACCGAGTAACAGCCATGGGCGTGCCAACGACATCAACGCGGAAGAAGGTGAAAGTGCGCTCGAGTGCGCACAAGGCCGCCGTGCGTCGTTACTTGACGCAGGCGTCCCGGGAGTCGTTGGCGGCCGAAGGCATTGTGTACAGCGATCGGCAATGGAAACGGGTGGTCTCGGCTGCACGCAAGGGGCAGCCACCGCGCTCGGCCAATAAGGCAGACACGGCAATGACGGATCGCAAGGCGGTCTCCCAATCCCTTACCCAGGCTTACCGCCGCGTCAGCGCTCGCTCAAGCAAGCGGTCGAGGAAATAACGGCGCTCATCGTGGACGGCCTTGCGAACCGCGTAGTGATACCGCTTCCGCGCGCCGGAGCGTTGCAGGTGCCAATTCAGCCCGTACCCACGCTGTAAGGCGATCACCTCACACAGCTTCCGAATGATCCGGCCGTTACCGTCCGGAAAGGGATGGATGCGTGCCAGCTCGCAGTGTAGCTCACTCAGGGCCGCGAGCAGGGAGCGCCGTTCTTCCCGGGCCCTGCGAAGAAGCGGGTTGGCGAAACCCCGAAAGAACCTTTCCACTTGATGAGGGACTGCCTCGTGGGGCGGAGTCGGGAAATCCCTGCGTCCTACCCAGACATCCTCCCTCCTGAGTTCTCCTGCCCAGGGGAAGACATGGACCAGTAGCCGTGCGTGGAAGTCCTGCATGGTGTGTATGCTGATGCGCAGGGTTGGGTAGTGCTCCTCGATGTACTCATCGAGCCAAATCTGCCCTACCGACTCCAGGTGAGCTTGCTCGACCGTCCAGATGGCGCCGGCGATGTTCGGGTGAGCAGGCTGCATCCCGGGGCCACCGGCTACGTTTGCGGAGACGAACGCAAGCTCCCTACGCGGGAATTCTGTGTCATAGCCGCCCAAGCGGATGTGGACTTCAGCGGTGGCACGGTCGAGGAGCCAAGTGATGTCGCACAATCGTGCTGATGGTTCATGCCATACCACGTCACCGACTTGATACTGGGAGCGCGACGGATCCAGAGCGTGCATAGCATAAGGTTGGCCGGTTCGCGATTTCACGCCTCTGCGGCCTGTCCTGACCACGGCTCGTAACCAGGCAGCCCTCCTCTGGATGCCAGTACCAGTACCGGTACTGTGGGCACGTCCCCGTGCGCTTGAGATAGACCACGCCGCTGGATCCCCCGCTCGCTGCCCCGGCGCTAATGTGCTGCAGCCGCCGTCGAGTATGCAGCCATAGGATAACTGTCTATAGATCTTGGTGTTGGCGTTGTTGTCGCCCCAGTTTGAGCGAATAACACAGTGCGCGAATCGAGCAATGAGTAGAGGAGTGGATACGCTTCTGCGCAAATGCACGTGGCTTAGTCGTCACCGCCAAGCCGTGGCTGCTGCTGCGGCCCAGGTCCCTCGTGTGGCCAGCGGTTGCGGGCCTGTTCCCTGGTGCCGCTCGAAGTGCCGTTTGAACGCCGAATACGGTAGAAGATCGCTATTCATAACAAGGCGGATGGGACCATTTTGGGTCGGCGTAAGAGAAGGAAATATGGTGACCTGGCGATGCCGGTTCTCGGACTTGGTGCGCTCTGGATTGTCGCCAATCCGTGGAATACGTCTGCCTTGTTTAAGCGAGGGAGGGGATGCCGGAATTTCAGGCGTTGAATTGCCCGGCGAGTGGTCGCTACAACTTTTGCAAGCGCTTGAGTGGAAACGCTTTGAAGAGCTGGGTGCTGCCTATTTCGAGATGAAAGGTCATGCCGTGCAAATGACTGGCCTCGGAGCGGACGGGGGTGTGGACTGCTACCTCTACGGTCGAGGCGGCGGAGTGTCCAAACCGCTTGGCGCAGTTCAATGCAAAGCTCGGAGGTCAAGCCGCATCGGCGTAAGGCCTGTGCGAGAGTTGCTGGGTATTATGACTGATGTAGGCTGCCCGCTGGGCATATTCATCACAACCACTACGTATACCGCGGAGGCTGAGCAATTCGCCGTCGGCAAGCATATCCAGTTGCTGGTCGGCAACCGGTTTTTGAGCCTTATCCAGTCGTTGCCAGCGGATGAGCAGGGCGAACTGCTCGCACGCGCGACCGCCGGCGACCACTGGACTCCCTCCAGTCCGCGCTGTGGAACCAAGCTCATCCTGCGGACGGCCCGTCGCGGCAAGCGCGTCGGCAGCCAGTTCTGGGGGTGCAAAAACTACCCCGGATGTCGCTATACCATGCAGGTAGGAGCGGCATGAGAGACTTTGGCTCAGCGGCTTCCGTCTTCGAGCTCGCCGATACCAAGGCTCCAATCCATCAAATCGGGAACGTGGCCTGCAAGTATCTCCGGGGTGATGTCCGTGCCCGGGTGCAGGGCCTCCAGTACGATCGTGTGGAGGGTGTCGAAATCACGCGCATCCAGCCTGCGGAGGCAAATACCGCTTGCCCAATGGGCAACGTGGGTGATGTTGCCACTCGCGGTGATCGCCTTCACTGGCTCGGAGGCCACCAACAGCACGAGCAGGCAGGGAAGGCCGCGTCGTGCCTGCGCCGGTGCCTGAGTGATTCGGCTACCACGTAAGCCAAGATCGACCGTCTCTACCCAGCGCAGAACGGATTCCTCGATCAGGAGCTGTGCGCTGAGCTGCTTTGTGATGCGCTTGTTGCTTCATCGCCTATGTCAAACGACCTCAGCCGCCTCAGCTGCACTCGGGCACAGCCGCGGGACTAGCGCGGCAAGTTACGGGCCAAGGGCGTATAGGCGGCATAAACCACCTTTTTGGCGGCCGACAGTCTCGCCTGACCCATGCGGGCAGCCGCGGCCGGCGGTCACACCGACTCGACAATCGCCGCAGGGTAGCGTCCCGGCGCCCGAATCCATCCCGTTGACGCACTTGCGGGGTACGGCTCCGCCTCCCGCCGGTCTTTTGGACAGGCGAGGCCATTGCCGCACCGCCAGCGTCGCTGCCCCAAGGAGGGTCATCGTTGGGTCATCCCCTCTCGTCGAACAGCCCCGCTAGGGCGGCGGCCGGCGAGGCGCTCGCCGCAATGCTTCGCGCTCAGCCGCGTTCGCGTCCAGGTGTGTGAGAATCTTCTCGATCACCTCGGGAGACTCGATGCAGGCGATGACCCGCACTGCCCCGCCACACCCCGGGCAGGTTTCATCGGGTACAACAACATCCCTGTACCCGACCGCCTCGCGGCAGCCCGCGGTTGTGCAAATCGGCACTCCTGCCGATTTGTCGATGTGGATGCCGATATCGCAGCGCACCCGAAGGAAGCCATGCTCGAGCCGCCCGCACTTGAGATAGTCTTCGAACTCCTGCTGCAGGTAATGCGGTAACGGCCGGCCCTGCCCGGCCAGGTGGTCAGACTATCTTGCTAGCTCCACCACCCACTATATATTGGGTTGATGCTTCGCTTTGATGGTTTCGTAGGTGGCGGGCGGATTGATCACGGCCTGCTCCAGGAGCCGGCAGAACAACAACCCCCGCGATCGTGCTGAGCGGCGGTTGAAGCGCAAAGCGAACTCATCGAGATAGTGGTCCAATTGGGCGGGGTGCACTGAGCCTTGGTGGGTGCTCAGCAGCCATCGCTTAAGCAGCGCGGAGATCCGATGCACACCGGGCATGGCAAGATGCGCGGGCTCCCGGGCCCCGAAAAGAACGGTGGCCCCGCGTTCGTAGCCATATTCGTGTGGCTGATTGCATCGACAATGAACGGCATAATGTGTTCGCGATCTTTCTTCTCGACCCGGGCGAGACGCACACGGCCAAAGCCCTTGGGTTCATGAACCTACACGGCGATCACCACGATCGACTTGGCGAGATGCCGCCGATGCGGTCTATGTGAGCTTCGAGGCCGACAGAGTCGAAGGTGGCTTCGTGTCTGGCAGCGGCTGGCCGCGGGACGGTGACTGCGCCTCGGACGAGGCGAGGAGGCGGCAGAGGATACGCAGGCGTTCAGCGGCGCCCGGATCGGCGAGGTGGTGGACGATCTCGTCGACTGCGGTCTTGGAATCCTCGCGCACGGCGAGATAGCGCTCGATGTCGCCGCGACCAAGCAAGCCGGTGGCGGCGCGAAAAGCCTCGTAGCCCTCGCCGCCGAGGCGCTCGCGCAGCCAGGCTTGACCGATCCAGGCATGGAGCTGGCCGTAGCCGAGCCCGGTGCGCACGGCGAGATCCAGCGCGTCGGCGCGTGCGAGGTTCTCCATATTGTCGTAGCCCTCGCGCACCAGGCGCATTTCGTGCGCGTAGCTCATGCCGTTCAGCTCGCCAAGCGAGGTGGCGCGGTAGCTCCGAGTCGTCATGGCGAGCAGGGAGCTTGCAGTCTTCTCAAGCAGCAACAACGCCCGACTCGGGAAATAGCCGAGGAAGAACGCGATCACCGGCAAGGCATGCACGGATTGGCGGTAGGCCGCCGGGTCGCCGGCGGGATCGGCGCGGAGGATCGCCGGAAGGAGGAAGCCGAGCACGACTGCCAACAAGCTGGCGGTTACCATGCGCACACTCCCCTCAACGAACGTACTCGGGCTCAGGTCAACGGTGAAATAACTGCGCATCAAGTGGGTGAGGAAATAGACATAGGCGCCGAGAAAACCGAACTGGAACGCGGTCAGACTAACCACGAGGCGATTCTGGTAAGTCGCTGAGTCAGGCGGCTCCAGGATGAACGGCCCGAGCAGCAGCAGATTGGCGCCGGTATCGTAGCTGACGCCGGCGACCTCGCCGTCCATGCTGGGCTTGAGCAGAAGGATCGCCGAGGCGCCGAGCAGCACCACCAGCATTAGCGCCGCGACGCTGCCGAGATAGCGCCGGAAACGGAAGTTCTCCTGCACCCTGCGATGCACCGTCAGCTCTACTTCCGGCCAGTCGCGCGCCGGAATCTCGCGCGCGAGGCGCTGCTCTTTCTCCGCTGCCATGACGGCGACATACCGCCACACGATCACCGGGACAAACAGCACCGCCGTCGTCAGCAAGAGGAGATTGTACTGGAAGAAGACCGGATCGTGCCATTCTATGACGCGGGTCAGCGCCAGCGGCTCGCTCGCCACCACCAGTGCGAGTGCCACCACCACCGGCGGCAGGGTCAGCAACAACAGCCAGCCGTATTCGGAGGCCGGTCGGGCGGGCCGAAGGACGCCGTCCTCGGTTTCGGAACGTCTACGCGCCATGAGCATCCTCCCGGCCGCGACGCACATCAGGCACACCGGTCATGCGAGAAGGTCGCTATTATACGCCCATAGCCTGCGCCAGCGCCTGACGCAGGCCGTTCAGGTGATCGAAGGGGCGGCCCAGCTCCTCGACCTGGGGCGGCAGGCTCCAGCCGGCCAGCTCGAGATGATCGGCGCGCACGGTGATCGGCCGCGTGCCCCAGGAAGCTGAGGCGACGCAGACCATACCGTCATTGGGGCCTTCCTCGGCCGTTAGCATGCGGCCATAGGGGACCAGGGTGCGCGCCAGTTCCACCTCCGGGCGCTGCGCCACCACCGCGGTGTAGTGCACGTCATCCCGATCGGGCACCCGTTGATTGAACGCCGCCGCCGCCTCCGGGGTCAGGTCGAACAGCGCCCCGCGATCGAACATGCGCGCGAGGCGGGCGAGGCCTCGGGGCGTATGTATCGCCCAGTGTGCCAGCGAGGAGCCGCGATGCGGCGTGCCGAGCGTGAGCACCGCGATCACGCGCCGGCCAGGATCGCGGTGCCTGGCGATGTCGCGGGCATCGAGTCCGCCCATGCTGTGCCCGACCAGCACGATCTGCTCCTCGGGCAGGCCGGCCATGACCTTCGCAGCCTTGCCGGCACGACGCGCAACGCTGCCGGTTACAGACACGCTCGGTACCACGATCCGAAAGCCCGCCGCCTGCAATTCCGCGAACAGCGCCCGGCAATGCCGCCAGTACAGCCATCGCGGAAACACCCCGAGATAGCCGTGCAGGAACAAAATCGCAGTGGAGCGGCCGTCAGGGAGCGTCAGCCGTCGGGTCATCTCGAGCCACCCTCCGTCGGTCATCAGCGGCACCGGAAACCATCGATGTGCCTGAACATGCTCACGGGTTGCAGCCCCGCCTACCGTTCCGGCTCGCTGCCCGTGTGCCGTCGCGCTTCCAGCAAGCTCGAGGCGTTACGGATCATAGCGTATCTTCCTCTATCCACTGCGCGCCGACGCCCGAGAGAGCCTGGCTTCAGCGCCAAAATTTAATTGCTGAGCCCAACCACCACCAGCAGCGTAATGCGACGGACCATGGCACCGTGCGCGGGGTGACTCCAGTCATGATCGTGACAGGACTACAACTCGTTGCAGGCCTGACGCTCCTATATTTCGGGGCGGAATGGCTGGTGCGCGGCGCGTCCGCACTCGGCCTGCGGCTCGGCCTCACGCCGCTCGTCATAGGCCTCACGGTCGTGGCGTTCGGCACCAGCGCGCCGGAACTCGCGGTCAGCCTCGAAGCGGGTCTCGCCGGGCGTGGCGCGATTGCGCTCGGCAACGTGATCGGCTCGAACATCGCCAACATCGCGCTCATCCTCGGCATCGCGGCGCTCGTGCGACCGTTGTCGGTCCAAGCGCAGGTCATCCGTATCGAAGTGCCGTTGATGATCGGCGCTTCGCTGCTGTTGTGTGCGCTGCTGTGGAACGGCGTACTCGGCCGCGTTGAGGGGGCGGGCCTGGTCCTCGCGCTGGTCACGTACGTCGTGTACAGCGTGCGCGCGGCCCGCGCGGAGACCAACGCGATCGTCACCGCCGAATACGCGGACCTGGTACCGGCGGCGGTCCGGCCGCTGTGGCATTACGCGCTGCTCGCGGTCGTCGGCCTCGCGCTGCTGGTCACAGGCGCGAACCTTCTGGTTGACGCCTCGGTGGAGATCGCGCGTCATTTCGGACTGCGGGAGGCACTGATCGGCCTCACGATCATCGCGGTCGGCACGAGCCTCCCCGAGCTCGCAACGTCCGCGGTCGCGTCCAGACGCGGCGAAGGCGACATCGCCGTCGGCAACGTGCTCGGCTCCAACCTGTTCAACATACTTTGCGTGCTCGGATTAGCCGCGTTCGTCGTGCCGCTCGCAGTCGGCGACGTCTCGTGGGTCGACCTCGGCGTAATGGTCGGTTTCGCGCTGGTCGCGTTGCCGGTGCTGCGCAGCGGTTTCGTCATCTCACGCATCGAAGGCGCGTTGCTCCTCACAGGCTACGCGGTCTACCTCGGCTGGCTGGTGGCGAACGCGTGAACCTCGCCCGCGAGTTCCCCTACGACGGCATTATCCACCTGAACCATGCGGGTGTCGGCCCGTGGCCACGCCGCTGCGCGGATGCGGTGCAGCGGTTCGCCGAGCAGATGTGCACGCGCAGCCATGGCGGCGCGTTCCCGGACTGGATGGAAACCGAGGCCCGGCCAGTCGCCCGGAGACGCGCTCGAGGCGGCGTGCGACGAGCGCACCCGCCTCTTCACGGGGAGCACCGTGTAGTACGGCACCGGCTATCGCATGGACTGCCCCCGTCTCGGGCGCTACTGCAGCGCGCGCGGCATCCTGTTCTTCATCCATGGTAAGCGTCTGAGGAGCCAATGTCCGTCGCCGCCAGCCCGAAACCCCAAGAACTCTCCCCCGCCACTGCCCTTTTTGCGATCAGTTTCAGCCGTCAGGTCAGCTGAGGGCCTGCCGTGCCCTCCGGTTGCCAGCATCCCGGGTTGAACGCGGGGAACGTCAGCCGAACAGACCAGGCGGTGCCCGCGCTGCGGGCGACAGGGCCAGCGGCTCCGGGGCCATTCTTCCTTGCGACCCTGCTGCCGCCCGACGGCAATGCGGTAGGCATCAACGCCCGGCTGTTGCTGATCAGTGCGACCATCGCCGGGGGGCTCGGCTTCACCGGCATCGCCGGGGTGGGTACCTCGATCGCCCACATCCTCTTGGTGCTGTTCCTGATCCTGTTCGTGGTGTCGCTGATCTTCGCTCGACGATAGCTCGGACAGCGACTCAACGATAAGGCCGGGTGCGGCCAGGAAGGGCTTCGGGCAGGGTGAGTCGATGCTCGCCACTGACCAGCCTCTGGGTCACGAACTCACGATCCAGGTCGTGCCTGGCGGCGTTGGTCAGTACGGTAATCACGCGGTTGGCATGGGCCTGCAACAGGACAAGGTCTCTACCTTCTGCGTAAAGCGATAGTGACTTCAGTGCCTTGAGCAGGCTAAGGCCTATGGAGATATCGTCGCGGCCGTAGTGCAGTATGGGGGAGAAAACCCTGTAAAGCAGGCTGTCGAAGCCTTCGACGGGCCAGGTTACCCGAAGGGTGTCCCGGATATCCACCCAGGCATTGCCTGGGTGGCAATCGAGCCTCTGCCTCAGCAGGTCGGTCAATTGATTGATACAAAGTCGTGCGGTGCCGGGATCGTTGACGCCGGGAGAGAGCGCCTTGACGGCCACTTCCATGAGTTGTGTCATGCCGTGTAGATGAATGTCCTCTACCGATTCTCCGTCGCCGTAGACAAGCTGCGCGCGCAGTGATTCCTGCCATTCATCGCCTGGAGCGTGCATGCTCTCGACGTAGAACAATGGGAAGTTTGAGAGCGTGAAGTCGCCCGGTGAAAAGTTGAGATGGATGCTCCCGTCCAGCTGTTCAGCCAGTTCCGCAAGGTTGTCGAGATCGGCATGCTGGATAAAGCCGGTCCTTTGTGAGCGAACCACGAAGGCCTTGTCAGAAATGGTCGGTGGCCTGTCCAGCAGGCGATAGCGCTCGCTCTCTTGTTGTTCCTCCAGGTGCAACAGGGAGGCGTTCGTGGCCTGGTGAAGTCCCGTGACTACCGAGTTGATCTGCACGGTCTGAGACGCCTTGTGAATGAAGTAGACGAAAAGTCCCAGACAATGGATGACCATCCCCGCTCCCAGGTAGGTCCACAGGGAACGACCCAGGCTCGGCTCGTCGCCTATCGGCACCACCAGCAGCATCAGGATATACAGAATGGTGCCGAGATAGTTGCCTAGCACCCACTGGTGATGGCGTTCGGTTACGAGTCCGAAGACCAGCTTGTGTGAGAAGTTGCCGCCGGCCTGGGAAAGAACGGACATGACCATCGAGAAACTGAATACCACCAGCGATATCATCCCGGCGATCAGAGTCGAGAGCAGGATTCGCGGTGTATCGCTGTCGTCGAATCCCAGAAAATCAAGGGAAGCCGGTAGTGAGAACATCTGCGCCCAAGGCAGCACAGCCAGCAGCCCGAGCAGGAAATACCCCAGCGCCAGCATGCTGGGAAGGTAGGCGATGCTCTGGCGGAAAGCCTTGGTCACCTGCAAGGGGTAACGAAGCAGGCCGATATTCATGATGTCGGATACGCTTTTGGTGAAGAGCTTGTTTGCACAGTGAGGCAGGATCCGCCGGCTGGCAAGCAAAAGGCCCCACCTCGGTTGGGCCTTTTCTGCAGCGGCACGAGACGCCGCATCAGGCGTCGATGTGCTTGTACTTCATGCGGTGTGGGGTGTCGTCGCCCCCGCGCTTCTTGTGGTCGGCCTCATGCTCGGCGTCGTTGCTCTCGAAGAACTCCACGTGGGAGTCGCCCTCGAAGGCCCGGATATGCGTGGCGACGCGGTCCAAGAATCAGCGGTCGTGGGAGATGATCATGGCGCAGCCGGGGACGGTCAGCGAGGCCTCCTCCAGCACGTCGGCGATGTCGACGGTGGCGCCGATCACCACCTCGCCCGCCTTGCTCTTGGCCGGGCGGTCCTTCGAGCGCACTCACTGCAGCTCATGCTTGATCACCTTCTGCCGTGAGGCCTCTTGCTTGGCCTCCCGCTGCCGAGAAAGCCACCGCCCCCGAGAGTTCCTTCTCTGAGGAGCCGGTAACCGTGAGCGTGCCGCTCTCGCTGAAAAACAATCCGCCCCATCAGTGAGAAACACACTGCACCAGAACCCGTCGGACCCAAACATTGCAGCCTGGAAGTCCATGACGGGATGGCTTCCGGGAGATGGCCGTCCTGCCCCGTGGCGGTGGAGATTGATACCGTCGGGGCCGAGCGCGGCCAGGGACAGGACGAATCCACCCTCGTCCTCTGACGAGGAGAATGAGGCCACGCCTTCGAGGACGGTCGTGACCGTCCCGGTGAACTCGGCACGAAAGGTGCCGGGGCTGAGCCCCTCCACGGGTGATTCACCTTTGGGCTCACCGCGCTCGAAGTTGAACATAGGCCGACATCCTATAGGCACCGAGGGTAGCGCACGCGCGCTCTTACACCCGCAGGCCCGTCGTCCGCGGGTATCACGGTGACGGCATTCACCCGCCTTTGGATACAATGGTCCGACTCCCCTTTTCCGGGGGTTACAGGCCGTGGGAGCAGGTTATCTGCCCCGCCGTAATTCAGGGATCGCTATGGAGCGGCGCGGGTGGATTCACACCGGGAAACGCCGCCCAATCTGACTCGGGGCCCGGCAGGGCCCCTGACAACCGTTGCGACTGCCGACGGTACGCGCTGGGACTGACCCCGGTCATGCGCTTGAAGAGCCGGCGGAAGAACGCCGGCTCGACATACCCGACCTTCCAGGCGATTTCATCCACGGACAGGCGACTGCACGTTAGCAGGGTGCGCGCGGCGTCCACTCGCAGTTCCTGCACGTCGTGAATCGGTGTGTAGCCGGTCGCGTTTACAAAGCGGCGCTTGAACGTGCTCTGCGAAAAAAGCCGGACCGCAGGCTCGCGGTCTCCACCGGCGAGACCGCGTCAAAATGCCGGTCAAGCCAGTCCTGGGCGACATGGATCACCGCATCCCGGTGATGCCGGGGCGGGGTGAAGAGCACGAACGGCGCCAGCCCGTCTACCGGCCACTCTCAGTAGCAGAAAACGCGCAACCCGTTCCGCCGCGGCGTAACCCGCATGCCGAACAACCAGATACAGTGCCAGGTCATTCCAGGAACCATAGGCACCGGTCATGATGATCGTGCCTGTACCGCCGTACAGAAGCAGCAAGTGGTCCGGCCGCAACCGAACCCCCGGAAAGCGGCGATGGAAGAGATCCGCGTACGCCCAGTGCGTGGTCGCCTCGTGTCCGTCGAGGAGCCCGGTTTCCGCAAGGAGTAATACCCCCGAGCCGATAGCGCACAACATCGCCCCGAGGCCGTTCATCCGACGCACCCAGGCCAGCAGCTGCGGGTGCCCGCCGGGTCGCCAGTCAACCGGACTCACCGCCAGAGACGGCAAAATCACGATACTGACGCGGTCCACCGCGGTGATGGTCCCGTCCACCCGGAAGGGCAGGCTGTCACCGGCAGGCTGACTCAGGTCCGTAAGGATCCGTACGTCGAATGACGGGACTCCCGGCGTGTCGCCAACCCAGCCCGGACGCGAAGCGCTGTTGATCACGTCCGCAACACCGGCAACCGAGGAGTGCAGCGCCTCCGCGACCCCGACGATAGCGACCGAGCGTGAGCAAGGGCACATCGAGGCCCTCAGCGCACGCTACACAAAGGAGCCCCGAACCGACCGCTCGGAACTCGACCAGGCGCACGCCGACGCCATGCGCGAACTGGCGGACGCCTATCCCGACGACCTTGACGCCGCAACCCTGTTCGCGGAATCACTCATGAACCTGGTCCTCTGGGATTACTGGGATGAAAACGGCCAGCCACGAGCGGGGACCGCCGAGCGATACGCAGCTCAATGGAACCGGCCCCTTGGGGCCGCACCTACGTCAACCCTGACGATGACCGCAGGAATCAGTGAGCGGTTGGATTGAGGAGAAAAGGCATGCGTACATTAATCAAGATTCTGGCGATTCTCGCCATCGCCGCTCTGACCAGTCAGGTGATGGCACAGGAGACCCGCACGGTCGAGGTCAATGGCGTCACGTTGCATTATGTCGACGAAGGGCAGGGCAAGCCCGTTGTGTTCGCCCCCGCAGCCCTCGTCGACCACCGGGTGTGGGAACCCTACCGCTAAGCCATCGCCCGCGAGCACCGATTCATCACCTATACCAAACGCTATTTCGGCACCTATCCCTGGCCGGATGACGGCGAGCAGTTCTCCAGCGAAACCCATGCCGCCGATCTGGCCACTTTCATCCGGGCACTGGATGTCGGCCCGGTCTATCTGGTCACCTGGTCGTACAGCGGCGAGCTGGCCTCTATGGTGGCGCTGGAGCGCCCGGAACTGGTGCTCGGCATGGTGCACAACGGACCGCATGTCCCCTCGCTGGTCGCCGGGATGCCAGAGGAACTCCAGGCCGCCATCGCGGAGGAGCGCGAGAAGTACGCCCCGGGCATCGAGGCGCTGGAGGCCGGTGATGCGGTACAGGCCACCAGGCTGTTCGTCGAGGCTGTATTGATTCGTCCACCGGGCGGTTTCGAACAGGAACCCAAACACATGCGCACCATCTGGCTGGACAACGCCCGCACGCTGCCACCCTGGATGAACATGTCGCGACCTCCCATTACCTGCGATGATCTTGCGACCATCGAGCAGCCCACCCTGATCCTCAAGGGTGAGCACGCCGACCTCTTCTTCGAGTCGGTCGTCGACACCATGGCGCAATGCCAGCCGCAGACCGAGGTGCAGGTGCTGCCCGGGGTCAACCATGACGGGACGTTCAACGCCGTCGAGGCCTTCACAGCAGCCATTCTCGATTTCCTGGCCGAGCATTGAACCGAACGAGTACCACAATGAGCACCGCCACCACGCTGGACACCTTCCGAGCCGCCTTGCGCGGCAGCCTGATCCGGGGCCGGCGACCCCGACTATGATCAGGCCCGCCGGCTCTACAACGGCATGACAGCCAAGCGGCCGCGCTTGATCGTCCGCTGTGCCAATGCCGCTGACGTGATCGGCGCGGTGAACTACGCGATCAGGGCCTGACCGTGGCGGTGCGCGGCGGCGCCTACAGCGGCGCCGGGCTGGGTGGCTGCGACGACGGCCTGGTGATCGATCTGTCGGCGATGCACGGCGTCCGGGTCGATCCGACGATGCGCACCGCGCGGGTCGAAGGCGGCTGCACCTGGGGCGATGTGGATCACGCCAGCCATGCTTTCGGCCTAGCTACAGTCAGCGGCATCATTTCCACCACCGGGGTGGGCGGGCTCACCACCGGTGGCGGCCACGGCCATCTGACCCGCCAGTGCGGGCTGAACATCGACAATCTGCTGGAAGCCGATCTGGTGCTAGCCGACGGGCGCTTCGTCACCGTCAGCGACCCCCAGTACCCGGACCTGTTCTGGGCGATCCGCGGCGGCGGCGGCAATTTCGGCGTGGCGACCTCGTTTCTGTTCCAGCTGCATCCGGTGCGCCTGGTCAACGCCGGCCCGACGCTGTGGGAGCTGGAGCACTCGGCGGCCGTGCTGCGCTGGTACCGCGATTTCCTTACCGCCGCGCCTGAGTCGCTGAACGGCTTCTTCGCCTCCCTCAGCGTGCCGCCGGGGTCGCCGTTTCCCGAGCACCTGCACAACCGAATGATGTGCGGGGTGGTCTGGTGCCACAACGGGCCGGAACAGGAGGCCCGAGAGCTGCTCGCGGCGGTCCATGACGCGGCTGAAACATTGCCCGAAGCAAGCGGATCAGCGCGGACGATCCGCGATGGCGGGCTGAAAGGTGTCAATTTTCGACGATACTTGCAGAAAGGCCCGGTGGACGATCTACCGGTGACGGGGACGACCGGCCGGGTCAGTTCAGTTCAGCGCCGGACCCAAGGTACCCGCAGAACCAACGCGAACCACGCGGCCTGGAGCCGCATGCCGGAGAAGTGAACCATGGCGATTGCGAACGACCCCACGACCACCACCGAAGCCACGGGCGCCAACACCTTTCACCCACTGGACCCGTTGGGCCCGGAAGAAATGCGCGCCGCCGCGGCGCTGCTGCGCGAGACGTTCGGGCCCGAGGAGCTACGGTTCGAGCGCCTGGTCCTGGAGGAGCCGGACAAGGCAACGGTGCACGGCTGGCAACGGGGGCAGGCGGTGGATCGCCAAGTGCGGTTCGTGGTGTCCCGTCCCGGGAGCATCGGTGTCACCCTGGGGATTCTCTCCCTGACCGAGCATCGCATCCTGTCGCAGGAGCACCTCCCCGAGGCGCGCCCCATGATCATGCTGGAGGAGTTTATGAACGTGGAGGATACGGTCAAGGCCGATCCCGCGTTCGTGGAGGCCTGCCGACGCCGCGGCATTGAGGACATGTCGCTGGTGTGCGTGGATCCCTGGTCGGCGGGCAATTTCGGCGTCCCCGGCGAGGAGGGACGCCGGCTTTCCCACACCTTCGCCTGGGTGCGCAACCACCCCCGGGACAACTTTTACGCCCACCCCATCGAGGGCGTGAACGCCGTGGTGGACATCGACACCATGGAGGTGATCCGCGTGGACGATCACTACGCAGAGCGTGACCCCGTGCCAGTGCCTCGGGGCGAGTCCAACTACGAGGCGGACCTGGTAGGCCCCGCCCGCACGGGCATCAAGCCCCTGGACGTGGTGCAAAGCGACGGCCCCAGCTTCACCCTCGAGGGCAACCTGCTGCGCTGGCAGGGCTGGGACGTGCGCATCGGCTTCAACGCCCGTGAGGGCCTCACCCTGCATACCCTGGGCTACACCGAGGACGGTGGCGAGCGCCGCGCGGTGCTCTACCGCGCCTCCCTGGCGGAAATGGTGGTGCCCTACGGCACCCCGGAACCGGGCCACCGGCGCAAGAACGTCTTCGACATCGGCGAGTACGGCCTGGGCAAGCTGGCCAACTCCCTGACTCTCGGCTGCGACTGCCTGGGCGCGATCCGCTACCTGGACGCCTACGTCAACGGCATCGACGGCGAGCCCATGCAGATCGAAAACGCCATCTGCATCCACGAGGAGGACAGCGGCATCGCCTGGAAACACTGGGACTTCCGCACCGACCACACCGAGGTGCGCCGCCTGCGCCGGCTGGTGATCTCATCAATCTCCACCGTGGGCAACTACGAGTACGCCTCCTACTGGTACCTCTACCAGACCGGCATGGTGGAGTTCGAAATAAAGGCCACGGGCATCATCAACACCGTGGCCTGCGAGCCAGGCAAGCCCTCGAAGTACTCGAACGAGGTGGCTCCGGGGGTCGCCGGCCAGATCCACCAGCACCTGTTTTGCGCGCGGCTGGACACAGAGGTGGACGGGCCGGAGAACACGGTGGTGGAGTACAACACCAGCGCCGTGCCCCCCGGCCCCGACAACCCCTGTGGCAACGCCTTCTACGAGGAGGCGACGCCCCTGGTTTCGGAGCAGCGGGCACAGCGGCGCGCCAACGCCGAGACCATGCGCTACTGGAAAGTGGTCAATCGCAAACGGCGCAACGCCGTGGGTCAGCCCACTGCATTCAAGCTGCAGCCAACCGACACGGTCACTCCCTTCACCTACCCGGATTCGCCCTCCGGACAGCGCGGGGGCTTCATCCAGAATCACCTGTGGGTCACGCCCTTCCACAAGGACGAGCGCTACCCGGTGGGAGAGTTCGTCAATCACTCGCCGCCGGGCCAAGGCCTGCCCGCCTGGACCGCCGCCGACCGCACCGTCGAGGACACCGACGTGGTGCTATGGCACGTGTTCGGCCTGCACCACCCGGTGCGCCCGGAGGACTACCCCGTGCAGCCTTGTGTCAGCTGCGGTTTCAAACTGATGCCCTCCGGCTTCTTCGACCGTAATCCGGCCATCAACCTGCCGGCGGGGAAGAACGAAGCCAGTTGCTGCGTCTAGCAGGCTGCAAAAATTCCGAATTCAGCAGCCTGCTAGACGCTGAGCGGGGAGGCAGACTCCCCCGGGGTGCACGGTCAGGCCCCCGTGAGAGGATCGGGCTGCCGGATCTCCGGCCAGTGCTTACGCACGTAACCGGCCAGCGCATTGACACGCATGCCGCTGATACCCGCCACACACGCGAAGCTCAGCCGCCGCTTTCAGCGGTCGGTTGGTGCGCGTGGTTCGGGCTATTTGCGTCCGAAATCCTCTGGCGAAACAGCCAAACTCGGAAACGTTGCAATGACCTTTCGATCCGATGTGACCAGCGGGACCTTCAGCTCATGAGCGAGGCTGACGAACTCACAGTCGTACGCCGAGCAGCTGGACTCGCTGACGCATGCCATGACCTGAGCCGTATCCACCTCGTACTCGCGCCCCTGCACAAGCAGCTCGGCCTGCTGAAAGACTTCTAGTGCGGCCTCATAGGCGAGCAGCCCACGCCGCAGGTAAAGCGCCAGCACGTTGCGGAGCTCGCTCCGCCAAAGCAGCGGAACCGCCCATTCAGCATCTTGCTCCAAGACCCGTTCGGCGGCAGCGGTGTGCTCACCGGTGAGTAGGAGATACACCAGCAAGTTGGTATCGGCGGCGATCACGGCCGCCCTTCATCCCGCGCGGCACGAAGATCGTCGTCCGTGACGTACACGTTGGCCCCACGCGCCCGGACCTTTCTAACCTGCGCTAGCAGACGCTTCGGGTCAACCGGGCCGCTCTCCAGCGCCTGCTCAAGGCAGACGATCGCCTCGTTGTTCAAGCTGCGCCGATGGCGAGAGGCAGCTTCCTTTAGCCGCTCGTACAGCTCGTCAGGAACATTCTTCAGCGTCATAGTCGCCATGACACAACCTCCGCAGATCCAAAATGGATCCAATGTGGAAGCTGCACTCGAAACCGACAGAAGTCAAGCAGCTCGGCTACGTGACGACCTAAGGAAGCGCTGACCAATTCGGCCGGCGTGCTGTGAGTGCCGTCTGTGGCCCATTCACTGCCTCGGTAGCCGACTGCTGACCACGTCAGGTGGATCAGATAACGACCGCTGAGACGATGAGCCGGCCATATGGCGCTTTCCCTGCCCAGCGCGGAATTGTTCAGCGGTTCCCTAACGGCCAGGCTCAGGCGCGTGAGGCACGAATGCCGCCTTGGAGCCTATGGCATATCGTTACACACGACTCACGGCCCGGAGGCCTCATAGGCGACAAGTGCGAGGACGAAGTCGCGTGTGCGTTGGAGGCCGATACAGATACTCTCATTGCCGGGCGGGCCATCGTGCTTGCGGTTGAGGAAGCCGGCGAGCATGCGCACGATAGTGTCGAGCGGCGGCACTTCATGGGGTTATGCGGCATGGACCTCGACTACTTCTCCGTAAGAATGAGGCTCGGGGATTGGCTCTCCTTGTTCCTTGAGCTCCTGCAAATGGAATTCGATTGCCTCCTGGATCAGCCGCAGCGCCTCTTCCCGGGTTTCGGCTGCGGCAACACACCCCGGCAGATCAGGGACATAAGCTCCCCAGCTCGTAGAACCTTCCTCTACAACGACCGTATAGCGCATAAGAATCACCCACTTCTTGAGGCCAGCCTGCTTGAGCACATTATTCAGGGTGCCGGGCGGCACATCAATGCTGGGCTTTCCCGAGATCGTGACGGTTCCCGGCCTTGGTTGTATGTCTGAACTGCCGGTGGCTTCCACGTTGCCTCGTTTGGGGTTTGGGTCCAGCCATCCGCCTCGATCCGCTTGATCAGTGCCTTGACCTTCATTCATCCAGGTCCGTTGGCGCTCTGATTCATGCCACATAACGTTTGCCTTAACAGCAAAGACAACGTGCTTAAAGTAAAGGAGCGTGGCGTAAAGGATGTCGCTTTTCACAAGAAGCGCGGCCTGGACATTGAACAGATTCTCAAGAGCACCTGGGTGTACCGCAAGCTGCGCAACTTCCGCGCCGGGGTCGACGCGGGCATCTCCTGGCTCAAGCGTTGCTTTGCGCTTGCCCGCTGCACCTGGAAGGGCATCGACCACTTCAAAGCCTACGTATGGTCGAGTGTGGTAGCGGCGCACAACCTCGCGCTGTTCGCCCGAATGGGTGCAGCGCTCGCAATCAACTGATGCTCTGCAGGCCCGCGACAAACCATAACGGCCTCACGGCCTAGACTTGCCCTTGCGCCACCGCGCCGAGAATCGGCGCCGCGCGCGAGAACACCACGCGGATGCCCCTCTCAGCGCTCGCAGAAGCAGGCATAGGACTGAGCTTGTCGAAGCTGTACCAGCTTCTCAGGGTGCGCGACCACCCCTGCGGCCTAGAGAATTCTCTGTCTACGCTCAACCTGCTTTCTGCTTTGTCCGTGATCCTCCACTCCGCCACAGGTCCTAAACTCGATACGGGTGGGTGGCAGCCCTTTCCTGGTGGGCCCTTTCACCCCGCAAGATACGCCGAGCTTTGCTCGGCGCGATAACGCTGCACATCACCGCTGACAAAAAACAGAGCGGCGAAGGAGTTGCGCTCTTTGGAGTTCGAGGGCATTCGGCTTGTCATGCCACACTTTTGCTGCCGTGTTTTCAGAATCAACGATCATTCAATCTCTCCATATTGTGGTGGAGGTGTGCCTATTTCGCTTACTACTGTCGGAAGTTTTTTATCTCCATCATCTCTATCGCGTATTTTTTCAACTACAACTTCGTGAACCAACTCATCTCCGTAATCGAAAAGATACAAAAATGTTGAACCCGCCGCGAGGCCTAAATCTCTAATTTGAGTTTTTTCTGCCGACTTGGATGGCGCCCCCATGTCTGATACGAAGTGGTCGCCTACTGGACTACATGAATACTCATTCTCTGTGTCAAATAATTTCCCTCCAAAATAGAATGAGAACAGATGATCATTGTCCCAATCAAATGCATATTGAATATCCATATGAAGATTAAATAATGTATGGTTACCTTCTATTTCAAATGTTCTTGAGATTTCTTCCGACATCCCACGTAACCCCATTCGAATCAAGATCACCTTTACTCTATATACTTCCATTGGTTTTGATAGTAGTTCAACCAATTCAGCCCAAGTCGCTGACATAGATGCTGCTCTGGTTATTTCTGCATTCTTAGCTGGATCAAGATAACAGCATTTCTTGTATTTTTTTTCACTACCGCAGGGACACTTATCGTTTCGTTGTACTTTCATATGTCGTTGTGACTACCTTCTGATATATTTTGGCGCATAACGCCCGCCACACGGGCAAAGTTGAAGCGCAGCGTACACTTTGTCCCTGTGCTGGCGATTGTTATGCATCTCCATCGTAATCTCGAACATTCAAGTTTACTGAAGAAGGAGTATATTTTTCCACTCAAGCTCGGATAGTTCGTCCCACTCGACTAAGTTCTCGTCAACTTTAAGATCTGGCATCTATGCTCCTTTCTCAGAAACCTTGAAATGCATAACAGTTACTAGACGGGCATTCGCCGTGTTTAAACGCGGATGGTTGCCGCCTATCTCCAGCACCTAAATTCCGGCCGGAACAGGTCGGACTCCGATGGAGTCGAAAAGACCCATTTGCCGGCATGTTGCCACCCTTCCCTGCCCCCCGCAATCTCCCGCATGCCACTGACACGCCGGAGATAGGCGGCAATTTTCGGTCTATGCCGCTTGTGCTCGGTGATCCACTTGAAGAACAGCTCCACTTGCCATCGGTTGCGGTACAGCTCGGCGACCGTCAGCGCCGGCAGCGTGAAGTTGTTGGTCAAAAACACCAAGACCTTTCCGGTCTCGGAGTCGAGGAACTTGATGCGCCGAAGTTTCTCCGGATAGTAATCCGGCGTATGCACGCCGGTAAGCACCACGGTCTGATCGCAGCGCAGGCCGGTGCTCTTGTCCACCTCTGCGCAGTCGAGCCGGCGCAGCCGGGTATTCGATCTGGGCCGGATGACGAAGAAGGCAGCGCTGCTGTGCAACGCGAGGTTGTCATGGTAAACGAAGTCGACGGGCAGACCCTACGCCAGGACGTTCTGGAGAGTGATGAGCCGGTTCTGGTCGATTTCTGGGCGCCCTGGTGCGGCCCCTGCAAGGTGGTTTCACCGGTAATTGAGGCGATCGAAAGGGAGATGGTCGGGGAACTCCGCGTCGTGAAGATCAATGTTGACGAGAACATACACGTGGCGCGTGAGTACGGAATTCGCAGCATACCCACAATCATGCTGTTTCGCGACGGGCAGCCCGTGTCCCAACGGACCGGAGCGGCGGATCGATCCACGATCACCTCTTGGATCAATGAGACCCTGGCGACCTCGTGAGGTTCGACCGCGAAACGCCACCAGCATATGGCTGAATTCCGTAGAAATCCTACTACTGTCGGACGGCGGTGAGGTGGCACCCTGCGAAACCTAAACCCATGACTGGCATGACACGCAACCGAGACTGTCCAATGGTAGATGCACGCAAACTGATCCCGGGACTCTCTGCCCTTTTTCTGGCGGCCTGGACTCCTCAGGCATTCGGCGACGGTGTGGCGGCGGACGCCTTCGGCGACTACCAGGAACTACTGGACCGTTATCTGACCGAACGTCCCCTGGAAGATGGCGGTCTCGTCTCAGCCTTTGACTACCGGGCAGCTCTTGAAGATGACGACACCATGGAGTTGCTGGAACGGCAACGGGAACGCCTTGCCGGGTTCGACACCTCCGACATCGACAATCGTAAGACTGCCAACGCCTTCTGGCTGAATGCATACAACTTCTTCATGATCGCCCACATTCTCGAGGAGCGGCCGAACGGCGAACTGGTGGATTCGGTCTGGGATTACGGCGGGCGCATTAATCCGTTCCGCGACAACGTGTTCGAACGGGAGCTGTTCGAGGTGGGCGGCGAGACGTACAGCCTGGACGACATGGAGAAAGGGATTCTTCTCGGAGATGCGTACTGGGAACGCGGATGGGCCGAGGCTCGCGTTCACTTCGCGGTGAACTGCGCCTCGGTCGGTTGCCCTCCGCTCCGCACGGACATCTACACTGCGGAGAACGTGGATGATCTACTGACCGAGAACACGCGCATGGCCTTCAACACCCACTATCATCTGAGGGTGGAGGGGGAGACGCTGTATCTCACGGAACTCTTTGACTGGTACGAGGAAGACTACGTGCGCGAAGAGGGCTCGGTTCGCGACTTCATTCGCGCCTACGCAGACGACCACGTCATCGACGCGATGGAGGACACGACCCGGATCCGTCACATCGACTACGACTGGACCCTGAACGCCCCAGAGAACTTCCCCGAGTTCGACCGATAGTCGCCATCACTACATCCATTAGGCCCTCAAAGTGCGCGGTGTCCAGATCCAAGACACCGCCGCAGGATCGCCAGCACGTCGTCCCGCTGGATTGCTTGACTCATGGCATCCCTTAGACATTGTCATCGGTGACTCGTCGTTTGTTCATGCATGAACATACCCGAAACTCCCCCACGTCCAGCCTGCGGTAGCTGTTACTGCTTCCCTGCCCATCGCAACCCGCGCAGCATAGCGCTTGTTGGGGTGTGAGGTGCCGACTTCCGCTGTCGGACAGGTAGCAGGCATACTCCCTCACATGCAGCGCACACAGCAGACCGGTACTCTGAGTAAGCGCAGTCGGGACTGCAGAATTGGCAGGCCATGGAAGATGTAATGGCAAAGATCGCCTCCGACACGGAAGCCGGCAAGCGCCTGGCGCCCCGGGCGCTGTCGATCGATCTTGAGGTCGGCATCAAGGATCGCCGAATCCACAAGCTTGCCGCCGTGCGGGGCGACGGTGGCGAGGCGTTGACTGCCACCGGAGCGAAACAGGTTCGCGACGCGCTGCAGCAGCTGGATGCATTCGCCGAGGGCGTACGGTTTCTGCTCGGCCACAACCTGGTTGCTTTCGACCTTCCGCATCTACGTGCCGCCCGTGCCGACCTGGGCATCCTCGCCCTGCCCTGTGTCGACACGCTCCGGCTCAACCCGCTCGCCTTTCCGAAGAACCCCTATCACCGGCTGGTCAAGCATTACCAGGACGGCCAGATCCAGGGCGGCCAGCGGAACAATCCCGAACTCGACGCGCGCCTGGTGCTGGAGCTGTTCTCGGACCAGTGGGCGGCGCTGCGCGATCTCGCCCGGGCCGATCCCGTCCTGGTGTCGGGCTGGCACTGGCTGACCACCCAGGAGGATCCACGCAGGGGAATGGATTCATTCTTCACGACCATTCGGGGAACACGGCGCCCGGGCGACGAGGAAGCAGCCCGGGCGATCCGCCGGTTTCTTGATGGCCGGGCCTGTGTCACCCACGTGCACGAGATGCTGGCGAACGCGCATGATCAGGGCTGGCCGTTCGCCTTCGCTCTCGCCTGGCTGTCCGTGGCCGGGGGCAACTCGGTGATGCCGCCCTGGGTGCTCCACCAGTTCACGGATGCCGGCCGGATCGTGCGCGCACTTCGCGACCAGCCCTGTGGCAACCCTGAATGCGCCTGGTGCCGCGAGCGCCATGATCCCCGGCGGGAGCTGACACGCTGGTTCGGCTTCGCCGAGTTTCGGCCGGAACCGGCCGACGCCAGCGGCCAACCGCTGCAGGCGGAGATTGTGAAGGCCGCGATGGCCCGCGAGCACCTCCTCGGGATTCTGCCTACCGGGACGGGCAAGTCACTGTGTTACCAGATCCCGGCGCTGTCGCGGTTCGACAAGACCGGCGCGCTAACGGTGGTGATCTCACCGCTCGTCGCCTTAATGTCGGATCAGGTCTCGGGGCTCGAGGCCCGCGGGATCGGCTGCTGCGTAACCATCAACGGCATGCTGTCGATGCCGGAGCGCGCCGATGCCCTGCAACGTATCCGCATGGGTGACGCCGGTATCGTCATCGTCTCGCCCGAGCAACTGCGCAATCGGACGTTTCGCCGGGCACTCGAACAGCGCGCGATCGGTGCCTGGGTACTCGACGAAGCGCACTGCCTGTCCAAATGGGGCCATGATTTTCGCCCGGACTACCGCTACATCGGACGCTTCATCCGCGAGCGCGCGGGTAACCACGAGATCCCGCCGGTGATGTGCCTGACGGCGACGGCAAAGCCGGACGTGGTCGATGACATCGTTGACCATTTCCGGCACCACATCGGACTCGAACTGCACGTATTCGATGGTGGTGCGAATCGGAAAAACCTCGACTTCTCGGTCATCCCCACGAGCCGCGAGCACAAGCTCCCCCACATTCACGAGGTCCTGCGCCAGGAGATGCCTGAGCCTGTCGACGGCGGAGCAATTGTCTACTGCTCGACGCGCAGGAACACCGAGGAGATCGCCGATTACCTGCGCAACCAGGGGCTGGTGGCGGCACACTTTCATGCGGGCATGCCTCCGGAGGCAAGACAGGACACCCAGACACGCTTCATCGCCGGCGAGATCCAGGTCATCGCGGCCACCAACGCCTTCGGTATGGGCATCGACAAACCGGATGTCCGCCTGGTGATCCATGCCGACATTCCCGGCTCGCTGGAGAACTATCTGCAGGAAGCGGGACGCGCCGGCCGTGACCAGCGGCCTGCGCAGTGCATCCTCATGGAGACGGAACCGGACATCGAGCGCCAGTTCTCCATGTCCGCGCGCTCGCGGCTGACGCGGCGGGAGATCAATGCGGTATTGCGCTCGCTGCGCCGGTTGAAGCGCTGGAAGGGTGCCGAGGAGGACATCGTCGCGACGACCGGGGAGATCCTCGTCGAAGAGGATAGCGGCGCCTTCGAACGCGACACGGCGACCGACGATACCCGCGTCCGCACGGCGGTGGCGTGGCTCGAGGAAACCGCGCTGCTGTCGCGCGAGGAGAACTACGTCCAGGTGTTCCCGTCGTCGCTGCGCATTGGCTCGGCCGCCGAGGCGCACCGTCTAATCGCAAAGCGCATCGAACATGATGACTAC
Source organism: Aquisalimonas sp. (assembly GCF_007120195.1). GTDB lineage: Bacteria > Pseudomonadota > Gammaproteobacteria > Nitrococcales > Aquisalimonadaceae > Aquisalimonas. The sequence continues at coordinate 22,932 of NZ_SKOG01000119.1, read as the reverse complement.
CGCAAACAGCTGATGCACATCGTCGACGCCCTGCTGACTGCCGATGCGGACGAGGGGATTTCCACGGACGAACTCATGGCAGCCTCCGGGCTGTCCTCCCAGGGTGTTCGCACCGCACTCCATGATCTTGAGAGCCTTGGGGTCGCGAGCAATGACACAGCGCTGACCGCCTACATGCACGTCGCCGTGGAGGATTCCTCGCGCCGGCGACTTGAACAGGTCGTGGGGCTGGAGAAGGCGCTGATCGACGAGATGGTCGAACATGCGCCGGAGCTGACGCGAGGGGAAGCCTCCGTCCTGCATCTGCGTCATGCGAATCAGCGACTGAAGGATGCAGGCCATGAGCACTCGCTCCCGGACAAGCTGCATCGGCTGCTGAAGAGCCTCAGTGCCGATGGGCGCGGCGAGGATGGCGGTGGTGGCAGCATCGGCCTGCGCAGCTTCGATGCCGAGTCCGTGCAGGTCACCCTGAACCGGGAATGGGCAGCGCTGCGCCAGACGGCCGAGCTACGCCGCGATGCCGCCGCAGTCCTGCTCGCGCACCTGGAGGGCGCGTTGCCTGAAGGCACGCGCGGCAAGGACAAGCTTGCCGAGACGACCCTCGGCCAACTGGTGGCGGCCGTCAACGGCGACATTGCGCTGCAGGGCCGGATGAAACGACCGGAGCGACTCGTCGACCATGCCCTGCTCTGGCTGCATGAGCAGAATGTCATTCGCCTGAATAAGGGGCTGGCGGTGTTCCGGCCGGCGATGACCATTCGCCTGTCAGCCGAAAAGCGGCGTTTCAACAGGACCGACTTTCAGCCGCTATCCATTCATTACCAGAATCAGTCCACCCAGATCCACATCATGGCCGAGTACGCGCAGCGCGGGCGCGAGAAGATGGCCGAGGCGCTGCAGCTTGCCTTTGATTACTTCCGCCTGCGGCGCGACGAGTTCATTACGCACTGGATGCCCGGACGCGAACCGGAGCTGAAGCGCCAGACCACGCCGACTTCCTGGCGCGAGATCGTGGAGTCGCTGCGCAACCGCCAGCAGCAGGAAATCGTCACCGACGAACGCCAGCAGACCAACGTGCTGATTCTCGCTGGGCCGGGCTCCGGCAAGACGCGCGTGCTGGTCCATCGCATTGCCTATCTGATTCGAGTCCAGCGCGAACGCCCGCAACGCATCCTGGCCCTGGCCTACAACCGGCACGCCGCAGTCGAGATCCGCCAGCGCCTGCACGCCCTGGTCGCGGAGGAGGCTTCCGGGGTGACGATACTGACCTGCCATGCACTGGCGCTGCGGCTGACCGGCGAAAGCCTGTTCGCACGGCGCGACGTCGTCGACAAGGACTACTTCCGTGACATCCTTGCGCGCGCCACGAGCCTACTCCGGGGCGATGGCCTGCCGCCCGGGGAGGCGGACGCCCAGCGCGAGCAACTGCTGCGCGGGTTCCGCTGGATCCTGGTCGACGAATACCAGGACATCGGTCGCGAACAGTACGAGCTGATCTCCGCGCTGGCCGGGCGCACGCTGGAGGACGCCGACGGCAAACTCTCCCTGTTCGCGGTGGGCGATGACGATCAGAACATCTACGGCTTCGCCGGTGCTTCAGTGGAGTTCATCCGCCGCTTCGAGAGCGATTTTTCGGCCAAGCCGGCCTACCTGATCGAAAACTATCGGGCGACACGTCATCTCATCACGATGAGCAACGCACTGATCCAGCCGGCGCAGCAGCGGATGAAGGCGAAACATCCGATCGTGATTAACGCTGGCCGCCGGAACGAGCCCCCAGGCGGGCGCTGGGAGAAACTGGATCCGGTCGGCGGCGGGCGCGTGCAGTGCCTGCCACCGGTGGACGATCCGCGCCTGCAGGCGGTCGCGGTCATGAACGAGCTGGAGCGCCTGGCCGAGCTGGATCCCGACTGGGAGTGGACGCAGACCGCCGTCATCGCCCGGGAATGGAAATTCCTTGATCCCGTACGCGCCTGGTGCGAGCACCACGGCATCCCGGTGCAGCTCGCCCGTGATGAGGCGGCACCCTTCTGGCGGTTGCGCGAAACGCAGGCACTGATCCACTGGCTCGAGACACACGGCGACGATGAACCATTGATCGCTGCCAGCCAGGTTCGCACGTGGCTTGCGGACAAACCGGGAACGCACTGGTGGGACGTACTGCGGGAGGCGATCGATGGTTATGCGCTGCAGGTGACCGAGGCCGAGATGCCGTGGAAGAACCTGGTCGAATGGCTGGTCGAGTGGGGCCGTGAGCTGCGCCGCAAGCAACACGGCCTGCTGCTGTTGACCGCCCACCGGGCAAAAGGCCTGGAGTTTGCTCACGTCGCCATCCTCGACGGTAACTGGGATCGCCACGACCGCGGCGAAGATCCGGATGCACCACGGCGCCTTTACTACGTGGCCATGACACGGGCCATGGAGACACTGACGCTCGGCCGGCTGAATAGCGCGAACCCGCTGATCGCATCCCTGCCCGCGCTCGAGGCTTTGCAGATCCGCGACGACGCCTTGAGCGGCGAACCACAGCCATGGCTCGATCGCGAGTACACCCAGCTCAATCCCCGCGATGTCGATCTGAGCTACGCAGGCCGCCATGCACCCCGGCATCCGGTACACCACGCGCTCGCGGCACTGGAGCCGGGAGATACGTTGCATCTGCGCGAGGTCGATGGCCGCTGGGCGCTCTTTGATGACCGCGATCAGCAAATCGGGCGCATGGCACAACGATTCAGCATCCGACCGGGCCGGCGCCCGGCTGAAGTTCGAGTCGCCGCTGTTATCGTTCGCCGGCGCGAGGGCTCAGACGCGAATTACCAGCGCATGCTGCGGTGTGACCACTGGGAAGTGGCGCTACCCGAAGTCGTGTTCTTGCCTGAGTGATCCCCCTGCCACCGGAGACTGCAGATGATCGACATCGTCGAGGCCAACGGTGCACGCGTCGTCGAGGCCAACGGCGTACACATCCCGAAAATCGGGTTCGGTACGTTCCAGTTGGAGCCCGCTGTGGCGCGGGCACGGGTCCGCGATGCGCTTGTCACCGGCTACCGCCACATCGACACGGCGCAGATCTACGACAACGAGGAAGCCGTCGGCGCCGGCATTCGTGACAGCGGCGTGCCGCGCGAGGAGATCCTCGTTACCACCAAGGTGTGGGTCGACCGCTTCCGCGACGGTGACCTGCAGCGCTCGGCCGAGGAGAGCCTGAAGCGGCTCGGCCTGGATGACGTCGATCTGCTGCTCCTGCACTGGCCGAACCCGGATGTGCCATTGGCGGAGAGCGTGGGCGCGCTCAACGACGCCCGCCGGCGCGGCCTGACGCGGCACATCGGGGTGAGCAATTTCACCGTCGCGCTGGTGCGCGAGGCGGTGGCCGAATCCGATGCCCCGCTGGTCACCAACCAGGTGGAGTACCACCCCTACCTCGCGCAGGATGCGCTGCGCGAAGAGCTGGCGCGCCAGGACATGGCGCTGACTGCCTATTGCCCACTGGGCCAGGGGCGGATATTCCACGAGGGGGTGATCCGCCGCATCGCCAGGACCCACGGCAAGGAGCCAGGGCAGGTGGTCCTGCGCTGGCAATACGAGCAACCCGGTGTGGCTGCCATTCCACGCACGTCGAAGGCCGAACGGGTACACAGTAACTTCGACATCTTCGACTTCGAGCTGAGCGACTCCGAAATGGGGGAGATCGCCTGCCTCGCGCGCGCCGACGGCCGCATCATCAACCCGGCGGGCCGGGCGCCCGCCTGGGACAACCCCGGCTGAGGCGGGCTTGCCGGCTGAAGACATCGCAGACAGCATGCCGGGCGGTCGGATCAGGGCGGCCGACACCTTGCTGCCGGATCCGCCGCGCAAAATCGACGGCCTCAATCCCCCTGGCGAGCGTGATCGCCGCCCCCGGCGTGGCCCGCCTCTGAGGCTGCAAACGCAAGCCCTGCGGCGCCGGGAGGTGGGCAGCTCGGCTACACTACCCGGTCTAGGACTCCGCCCAGGCGCGCCAATGTGCCAGGCACGTCAGTCAGCTTATCGAGGCCGAACAAACCGAGCCGGAACGTCCGGAACCCCAGGCCTTCGCCCACCTGCAGCGGCACGCCAGGGGAAATCTGCATTCCCGCAGCCTGGAACCTCCGGCCATTGTGTAGATCGGGATCGTCGGTATAGCCGACCACCACCCCCGGCGCACCGAAGCCGTCGGCCGCCACGGAGACAATGCCCTTGGCGGCGAGCAGAGAGCGGGCGCCATCGCCCAGTTCCCACTGCGCTGCCTGCACCTGCGCAAGTCCGCGGGACTTGGTTTCCACCATGGAGTCGCGCAGCCCGGCCAGGGCATCGGTCGGCATGGTGGCGTGATAGGCGTGACCGCCATCCTCATAGGCCTTCATGATCGCGCGCCATTTCTTCAGGTCCATGGCAAACGAGTCCGAGCTGGTTTCGGCCAACAGAGCCTCGGCGCGCCGCGAGAACATCACCATGCCGGCCGACGGCGAGGCCGACCAGCCCTTCTGCGGCGCGGAGATCAGGATGTCGACCCCGGTCTCGGCCATGTTCACCCAGACACAGCCGCTCGCGATGCAGTCCAGCACCATCAGGGCGTCGACCTCGCGGGCGGCCTCGGCCAGGCCGCGGACATAGTCCTCGGGCAGAATCACCCCAGCCGAGGTCTCGACATGCGGCGCGAAGACCAGGTGCGGGCGCGTCTCGCGGATCCGGGTAACGACCTCGGCCAGCGGCGGCGGGGCGTAGGGACTGGGCACCGCATTGCCGGTCGGCCGTGCCATGACGACGGTAGCGTCGGCCGCCAGCGCTGAGGCCTCCAGGATCTGCGACCAGCGATAGGAGAACAGGCCGTTGCGCACGATCAGCGCCCGCTTGCCAACCGCATACTGCCGGACCACCGCCTCCATGGCGTAGGTTCCGCCCCCGGGAACCAGTGCGACGGCGGCAGCCCCGTAGACCTCGCGCAGCATGGCGTCGATATCGCGCATGACACGTTGAAAGGCCGCCGACATGTGATTCAGGGATCGATCGGTGAACACCACCGAAAATTCCATCAAGCCGTCGGGATCGATATGTGGGTGCAGGGCAGGCATCTAGGTACCTCCGTTGTTGAGTCCGAGGCAGGGTAGCGGTCGGAGACCGTGGAGACCAGCACGATCCCGCCGAGCAGCGGTCGCGCCGGCCCTGGGTCAGCTCAGCCCTTATGCTCCTCGTCCGGCAGGGGAACACCATCGCGCGAGAGCAACACGGCCACTGGGTGCAGAGACGGCACGTGCGCGCAGACGATCAGCAGCATGACCATGATCGGCACGGCCAGGAACATGCCGATGATGCCCCAGACTGCTCCCCAGAACGTCAGCGATAGGATGATGACGAAGGGGCTGAGATTGAGCGAACGGCCCATCAGGTTGGGCTCGAGGATGTTGCCCACGGCGAACTGGATCAGTCCAATGGTCGCGAAGAGCAGAACGACGAGCGTCCAGCTCTCAAATTGCACCAGCGCAACCAGCGTCGGGATCGCTGTGGCGATGATCGAGCCGATGTTGGGAATGAAATTCAGCAGCATGGTCAGCAGGGCCCAGGTTTCGGCGAATTGCAGGCCGAAGGCGCGCATGACCAGATAGACCACCAGTCCGGTTATCACGCTGACCGCGCTCTTGACCAGAATGTAGCGATGAACGCTGCGGGTGATCGAGCGGAACATACGCAGCAGATTGTCGGCCCGGGCCGGGTCGGGTTGCAGGCGGGCCAGCTTTTCGTGGAACCGGGCGCGCTCGGCGAACAGAAAGCCGATATAGAGCACGATCAGCACGGCGGCCGACAGGGCATAGCCCGCCGACCCGGCAAAGGCGCGAATATAGGCACCGAAATCAACCGCCTCGAAAGCCTGGCGAATGCCGGCGGCAGCGTCGTCGCCCAACCAGGCGGCCATGGTTGCGACCAACTGCTGGCCGCGCTCGATGTAGAGCGGTCCGGCGTCGATAACCGCTTCGATCTGGTCGGCGAGGATGCGCAGGACCACGAGCATCGCCGCGAGCACCAGCAAGATACTGATCAGGCTTGCCAGCCAGTTCGGCAATGCAATCGGCCCGAGCCGCAGGCGGGTCAGCCGGTCAACGGCGGCGCTGGTCAGGCTGAACAGCAGCACGGCGATGGCCAGCGGGATGAGGAAGTAGCGGCCCTGGACGAGGACCACCAGAACGATCGCGGCCGTCGCTACGGCCGCGAACCAGGAGGGCCAATTGATGTCGCGCCCTGGGGAAATGGTGCGCCTCCGGCTGTGGGGTCGGCGTCAAGGCCTATATCGGGGCTTGGACAGACAACGGTATGTCAGCCCGCAACCGAGCATGAGGGACTCCGTCCGCCGCTCAGGCGACCGGCTGGCCGATCCGGAGCCGATGCCGATAGCGATGCCGGGCGCCCAGTCGAGATCGAGGGTATCACCCGGCTTCGCCGCCATCCAACAGCGGCCCGCTGCACCGCAAGCCGGTGCCAACGATGAACCCCATGCCGAGGGGGAAGACCTCCTTAATGACGCGCGATGCGGACGCGCTTACGCGACTTCTTCCAGTTTGCGCACGCGCGCCGTAACCGCCTCCTTCACGGCGTCATGAATCGCAGGCGGGAAATCCGCCGGCAGTTCGCCTTCGACTGTCTCGATGGCCCCTGCAGCGGCAGCGGCCATTTCCGCGAGCGCATCGCGCACAAGTGCTTTAGGCAGCCCCGTCTTCTCACCTGTCTGTATGAAATGCCGCGCCTGGATTTCACTGATCTTGTAATGGCGGCGCGTGCCGACCGACATGGCAAGCCGCATTTGCTTGCGCTCAATTTGGCGGGCATCGAGGCTTGGCTGTGCCGTGAGCACATCGTAAAGGGGCGTGAGGTGATAGCTGCCACCGGGGGTCAGGAAAATGCTGAAATTCTTGGCGTGCCCATCGGTGGCACCGATCAGCCAGAACAATATCTGCGCCTTGAACACCGTGACCTGATCCGCGGCCGGGTTATCGCTGCCTTTCAGCAAATCCAGCACCTGGACCAGACCCGGGCCACCGTCGTTTTGATATTTTAGGGTCGGCGGTACCGAGAGGGCCTGGCAGCAGTCCTCCTGCGGCAGACGAAGCAAGCGTCCGTCCTTAGCCCAGCGCCGGTCGAACCGTTCGATCACAAGCGCCCTTGTCGCTCCAAACGTTCGAATCCCGGCATTGTTGACGGGTAGACCGAAGGCGGCGGCGAGCCTCAGGCAGTAATACTCGTTGTCGACGCTGTCCGAGAGATCTATGCCGTTAGGCAGCCGTCCGATCTGCGTCTTGAAAATGTGCGTGGTCGCCGTCGTGCCGTGCGGCTTGAGCCAGCGCCCCCCATGCCATAGCAGCGCGGTCTTTTCCTGGGCACCGGCGACAGAGATACGGAACGCATCCTCCCGGTCCAGACCCAGCGGTGCCTGCGCGAGGCCCATGAGCAGTTTCTCGATCGCGGCATCGTCCACGGGCTCGCCTGCAATGGCCGCGGTATCCGTGGCAATGTCGTCGTCGGGACTGATGAACTGCAGGGCGCCGACGCAGTCATGCCCGATGGCGGCGAGTAGACTGTAGGCGTCGGTGCCGGCGGCGCCGACCTTCTCGGCGACGCGCCGGCGGAGCGCACCTGAGTCCGGCAGTAGGTTGTCGAACACGGCGACAACCGGCTCGCCCCGGTAGGCATCCTCGCGCAAGGGCAGGGAGAGCGAGACCGGAAGCGCATGCTCCCAGTCCAGCCAGCTTTGATCATAGTGAAAGGCGATGGCGCCACTCGCCGCCTTGCTCAGGTGACCGACAAGACGGTTATTCAGGAGGACCCGCAGGGGCTCATGGCGCCGGCGGCGCGGCATCAGAAAATATCCTCGATATCGGCACCCCCGCCTTTCGATCGCGGCATAATCCGGAACTCCAGATCCAGCGCCGCGAGTACCGCCAGCATGGTCTCGAGCTTCGTAGCCGGATTGCCGGTCTCGATAAGCGAGATGGTCTCTTGGCGCAGTCCGGCCATCGCGCCAAGCTCTGACTGTGTAAGGCGACGCATCTTCCGCGCCCGGCGAACCAGGTTGCCGATTTGTTTCGGTGTGCGTGCGAGGTCGGCCATGATGTTCACCCCGACCGTATTATGTGCCGTATCCGATAAACTAGCAATATCGGGTATGGCGCATATGCTTTGTTTATGTGCCATACGCTATAAAATGACTTTATGCGGTAATCACCCCCAAATTACGGGTGCGAGTTGACATCGAGTCACTGTCCACCCTGCTTGGCGCGCACCACCAGATCCACCGCGGGCGTCCCGAACGAAGTCGGCCTGAACCAGGCCGGCGGTATAGGCCTGGACTTTCTCAGCGAAGGCAATCATGCCATCAAGGTGAAAGACCCATTCGCGTTGGGACGATTTGCTCTCAGACATGAATCGCTTCGCGTTCGACGTACGGCCGCAGCTCCGGGCGGGGCGCTTTGTCCGACACCAGGTCTACAGGGCAGCCCAGCAGGTCCTCCTGGTAGAACTACACGCCGAAGTACCGCTTTGCAGTCGCCGTGCCATCGAACTGCACAAGCACGTCGATGTCGCTCGTGTCCGTTGCGTCATCCCGCGCCACCGAACCAATCAGCGCCAGCTCTCTAACGCCATACTCGTGCGCCAGGCGAGTCTTGTGTGCGTGTCGCTGCCGCATTGGCGTGCGGAGTTTTGATGCGCATCGACATGCCCATACCTTATGTTCGGTATATTGGCGGAAAGTCAGTGCAGAGAGGACCAATGGCTCAAAAAACCCGCCCCAAGCCCCGCAAGCGCGCCACCAACGTATCGCTTCGTGAGGACTTGTTGGCAGAGGCGCGAGAACTTGGGGTGAACGTGTCGACGGCGGCAGAAATCGGGCTTGCACGGGCGATCGCGACCGAGCGCGAAGCGCGTTGGCTGCGCGAGAACCGGCAGGCGATCGAAAGCGCCAACGCCTATGTGGAGCGGCATGGATTGCCGCTCGGGCACTACCGTCAGTTCTGATGGGCCACTTCGGCGTTCATGCCAATCCGGATGAACGCGGCTATCTGCTCGATCTGCAGGCAAACCTCTTGGCGGATTACAACACGCGCGTCGTCGTTCCGCTGATGCCTCTCGATCATTCGCCCACGCCGGCTGCAGGCTGAACCCAGTTTTTCGTCTGGGACCTCAAGAATTTGCCATGCTGACTCAGTTCCTTTCGGCCGTGCCCGGCTCGGCCTTGGGCAAGCCAGTCGCCACTCTTGAAGACCGTCATACGGAAATCGTCGGCGCGTTAGACTTCTTGTTGCAAGACTTCTGAACAGGTTGGACCGGCCACCTCTGGCCGTACGTCGGCGCGTACGAGGCGTCGGGAATCCCCCGCCCTGCGGATCGCGGCAACCGCGCCGGGTATGGTGGGGCTTCGCCGGATCGTGGTCCGGGTTCCGTTGCCGGGTGAGGATTGATGCCGGTTGCTGCCGCATTGCCGATGTAGTGATGAAGGCCACCGTAGTCCCGCGGCGCACGATATTGAAAGTCGGGCAGCCTCCTGCATACCGAAACAGCGATGAACCAGCCTGCATGGAATCAGGATGAATTCAGGCTCCCCCACGTTCCGCTCGCGCCTGCAAAGCGGCGTGAATAGGAAGGCTTCACGAGGGGTTGCGCCCGGGAGCGTGAAACAGTATAGTTCTGCGCACTTAAAGGACCCGTAGCGAGGCAACAGAAAGACACGATGGACGATCCTTGTAGTCGATGTTGGAATTCCGGGGATATCCGCCTGAGCGGACCACGCCCGGCCGTCCTGCCCGCCTGAAGTCCTCGCCGCACCCGCGGCGCTTCTTCCAGGCCGGCACGGCCTGGTTCTCCTCAGAAAAGAAATATCAGCAACCGATTGCGGCAGCGCAAGCGCGGCTTTATCCCACGCGTCATCTGCGTTCGTCTGCGAGGAAATGCGGTTTTTTGACCGGCTGATGGGGTGCTTTTCTCTGAAAACACTGTTTCGGTATTTTCAGAGAAAGGCAGTGCGCGTCGGCCATGAGAAAATGTGTTTAATGGGAGCAACAATTCAGCAGCCTGGCCGTCTACTTCATGATCGCCGCCTGGCTGCTGCCGGTCAGCCTGTGAAACCATACACCCGGTCCGGGCGTGGAACGCCCGGACCACTGCCGGGAGGATGCACCATGACGGAAATCAACCGCGCCAACCTGGAATCCACGCTGCCCCGTGTCATGGCCCGTGAACTTGCAACGCTACCGGCCCAATCCTGCGTTGAAACGATCCGTGCCCTGCCCCGCTGGCGCGCCGCAGTCGTGTTCCTGGAAAGTCGGCCGGCGGACCGCTGCCGCCTGCTCGGCGCACTGGAGCAAGACGACCGCCAACGGCTGCTGGACTCGGTGTCGGACCAGGTGATCCGGGAAGTCCTGGCGCATGCCGATCCGGCGCTGGCCGCGGGACTGCTGGACGCCGTGGGTACCGACCGGCGCATTCGCCTTGAGCGAGGCCGCCGGCCCGCAGCCTAGATGGCTCCCCAGGCAGCCGACCGGCTCTCTGCGGCTTCCTGACATTCGCTATCAGACGGAGGTCACCATGGCCCGAAACCACGGCAACATCATCACCACGTGCGCGGGCACCGTCGCGCTGCTTGCCGCAACAGGTACCGCGCAGACCCAGGGCGAGTTCAGCGTTGGCGTGTTCAGCGACTACATCGACAACGGCGAGTAGCGCTCCGGCAACAACGCGGTGGTTCAAGGCGTGTTTGAACACGGTCATCACAGCGGGCTGTTCGTGGGTACGGCAGTCTCCAACCTGAGCAATGACAGCGCCGATGAATTCCACGGCTCCGAGATCATTCCGTATGTTGGCTACGGGTTGAGCGCCGGGCCGGCAAACCTGGAACTGGCCTACGAGTACATCGCCACCCCAGACACCTCCGGGGCACGCTATGAGGGCGAGACCATTCTCGGTGCCAGTATCGGGCGAGTGGACGCCGAGGTCGGCTATATCACCAACGCCCATGACCGTGATGCCGAAGGCAGTGTGGTTTACGCCATCGGCACCGGCTACGAGTTCATGCCTGGCACCAGCCTCGATGGCACCATCGGCTACGACGATCCGGACGACGAGAGCGGCGCGGCGTTCTGAGAAGTGGGCCTGACCCGCTCGGTGCAGCAGGGCGACATCTCCCTGACCTACGCCTCGCGGGATGAGAGCGATGCTCAAAACCTTTTCGTGGCGGGCTTCAGCACGAGCTTCTGATTCCACCCCGGCCGTGTAGGCCGCGGCGCGGGTGCGCTGTTACGGGCCTTCTGCGTCACAGCGCCGTAACGGGTCGCTGGCACCCTTCGCGGCTGGATGGCGATGACCCCGCCGCGAGAGGTGCCTCAATGGATCTGCTCAATCCTTTTCCTGGCGCTCACCCCGTGCATTGACCTCGTCCATCAGGCCTTCCATCGATTCATGCGCTCGCTTCATGCAACGGAACGCCACGTGGTCGGTTACGCGGCGATCTGGCGCCGTAGCGCCGGCCTCTCCCCTCTCACGCCCCACCGCCACAGCCACTCCACCGGGCCCATGTGGAAACGGCGAAGCCATGCCGGCGCCACGATCAGCAGAACCGCCCAGACGGCGAGTACGATCAAGAACTGGAGGATGCGGTCGGCCTGCCCGAACAGGCCCAGCCCGTGACCGTAGAACACGGCGACGCAGAGCACGCTGGTGAGGAGATAACAGCTCAGGGCGGTCTGGCCGACGGCGCGCAGCCGCCCCAGCAGCGGCGCCCAAAGACCGCGTTTGAGCGCCATCAGCACGCCACAAACCCAGGCCAGGGTGACCAGGGGCGCGCCGATGTGGTTGAACATGGCACCGAGATACAGTGAGGTCTTCATCTCCCAGCCTGTCGCCTGGTTGAAGACCACGCCCGCAATGACAATCGGCGGCCCGACAGCGGCGCCGAGCAGGCCCGTGCGGGCGTAGCGGCGCACCGACCAGGCGCCGGTGAGCAGCCCGCTTTTCAGCGCCGCCATCCCGGCGAGCATCAACCCGAGCACCCGCCAGCCCTCCTCCATCGGCAGGACCAGTAAATGCATGGTGGCTGCATCCGGGACGCGCTGGGCCATCTGACCAAGCCAGCCGCTGCGGTAGGCCTCCTGCTGCGCTGCGATGGCTTCGGCCGAAGGCTGCCAGTACGCCGCGACCGTGGCGTCGTACTCCGGTCCCGGCATGGCGTAGAGAAGCCCTGTCATCCCCAGCGCGACGACAAGGGGCACGGTGTAGAAGAGCGCGGCGAAGACCAGCAGGCGTCGGATCGACGCGTTGCGGAAGGCGAAGGCGATCATGCCGATCGCCGCATAGATGAACAGGATGTCCCCGTACCAGATGCCGTAGGCGTGGATCAGCCCGATCAGCGCCAAAATCCCCATCCGTCGCCTGTGCTGACGCCATGGCACTGCTCCGGCCGCCTCTGCCCGTTCCGCCATGACAACGATTCCCGCCCCGAAAAGCCCTGCGAAGAGCGCGAGGAATTTGGAGTCGAAAGCAATGTGGGACAGTGCCCACAGCCAAAAATCCACGCCTTCGAAGGTCCCTCCTAGCGTCGGGTTGATATAGGCTTGGCTGATCATCGAGAAGGCCTGGATGTTCATGACCAGAATGCCGAGTATCGCAAAGCCTCTAAGGACATCGAGACTGTCGATTCGATCGGTGCCTTGTCGTGATGCTGGCATGGGGGCAGCTCCAAGGTAGCGCGGTCTCACTCCTGCCGATCGACAAGCTAAAGATTGAGTGTAGCCAAGGACCTTTCGATCCGATGTGACCAGCAGGACCTGCAGCGCGCAAGCGAGGCTGACGAACTCACAGTCGTACGCCAAGCAGGTGACTCGCCGACGGATGCCATAACCTGAGCCGTATCCACCTCATACTCGCGCCCCTGCACAAGCAGCTGCGCCTGGCGGCGCTCGACCAGGCGGCGCGCGCGAGCGCTACGCATATGAGGTATCTCGCGTAAAGCTCGCTGGAGAAGGTCTATCCCCGCATGCGCAGGGCAACCGGTGCCATGCCCCCCAGGAGATGTTGCGCCGCATGGGACCCGCCGGAGATGCTCAACGCCACCTATCGGCTGGACCACACCATGGTGTCGATCCACCGCCTGCCGTCGCGGTAACATCAGGCGATTAAGTTCGAGCCCTTGACGTGGAGCTGAGTGGCAGCGAGACGGAGCCCTATGCGGCCCCGTCTCTCCTGCGGACATGCACCGTAGCGAACAGATGGTCTCTTTAATGCCGCCGCCGCGCTATGGTCGGGGGGCCACGCCGCGGGTGCTTCCGCATGAGGGGATCTATGGCGGGCGCTAGTCCGCATAATGGCCTTATGCCAACGTCCGGCTCGATGGGCCGTACCCTGAGCGATGGTCGATGTATGCAAATGGTTTCTCCCTGGAGCGTTTTCAGCGCCTCAAGGTAGCGGTAGCAATCCGCCTGCGCCTGTTACCTGCCCAGGTCATAGCCGTCGTGCTCGCAGAACTTTTCGTAGGTCGACATCGCCTGCTCCCCTGTCTTGGTAGGTGACAGGACCAGGCTGTGACTCTGGCGTGATTCGAAGAGGGAACCCGCTTCCTTGCGGTTTCCTAGCCTCTTGATTCGAATGGTCGGGGTGGCAGGATTTGAACCTGCGACCACCTGCACCCCATGCAGGTGCGCTACCAGGCTGCGCTACACCCCGAGAACGGATCGCAATGTTACACAAAAGCGTCGGGGTGGCCAAGCCTTGCGGATGTGACTACCGCTTGAGGGCCTGCGCGATCGCCTCCAGCTCCAACCTCACCTGGTGGATCACCTGCTGGCTCTGGTTGAGATCTTCCTTGGCATCATCGCCGGAGAGCCGCTGGCGCGCCCCGCCGATGGTGAAGCCTTCCTCGTAGAGGAGGGAGCGGATCTGTCGGATCAGAATGACGTCCTGACGCTGGTAATAGCGCCGATTTCCGCGGCGCTTCACCGGCTTGACCTGCGGAAACTCTTGCTCCCAGTAGCGGAGCACGTGGGGTTTGACGGCGCACAATTCGCTCACCTCACCGATGGTGAAGTAGCGCTTCGCCGGGATCGGCGGCAGTTCGTGGTTATTCGCCGGTTCCAGCATAGGCTTCCACTCGTGACTTGAGTTTCTGACCCGGCCGGAAAGTCACCACGCGCCGGGCAGAGATCGGAATCTCGTCGCCGGTCTTGGGGTTGCGTCCTGGCCGCTCGCTCTTATCGCGCAGGTCAAAGTTACCGAATCCAGACAGCTTCACTGCAGTGCCCTCTTCGAGGCACATACGGATTTCCTCGAAAAAGCACTCGACCAGCTCTTTCGCTTCGCGCTTGTTCAGCCCCAGCTCTTCGAACAGACGTTCAGCCATGTCGGCTTTGGTCAATGCCATGCGATCACCCTCTCAACTCTGCGTCAAGCTCGCTGCGCAGTTGGTCGACCACACGAGCCAGCAGCGCGTCCACATCGGTATCTGTAAGCGTGCGCGATAAATCCTGCAAAATCAAGCCTATACCCACACTTTTCGAGCCTTCCGGCACACCCTTGCCCTGGTAGATGTCAAAAAGCACAATATCCCGAAGCAACTCGCCCGCCGCAGCGCGTACGCAATCGCTCAGCGAGGCCGCGGAAATGGACGCGTCAACCACGATGGCCAGATCCCGCCGAATGGAGGGGAAGCGTGAGAGTGGCTGGAACGCCGGCAGGATCGCCTGCTGCATGGCTTCCAGGCGCAGCTCGAAGACAAACGCCGCCCCGTCGAGTTCCAGCGCCTCATGCAACGCCGGGTGGATGGCGCCCAGCCAACCCACAGCCTCTCCGTCGAGTTCGATGCGCGCAGCCTGCCCCGGATGCAACGCCGGGTGACGATCCGCCACAAAACCCACGGCCTCAGTGCGACCGGTCAAGGCGAACAGCGCCTCCACATCACCCTTGAGGTCGAAGAAATCCATGGGCCGGACCGGTTCCGCCCATTGCTCCGGCTGCGCCGGCCCCATGGCGATTGCCGAGAGCACCGGTTCCTGATGCAGGTCATCCAGTCGTCCGCGGAAGCGCAATCCGGTCTCGAACAGCCGCAGGCGCACATGCTGGCGGTGCCGGTTGTGCACCGCCGCTTTTACGAGCCCTGGCCACAATGAAGTCCGCATCACCGCCATGTCGGCCGAGATGGGGTTAGCGAGCGGCACGGGGGCGTGCTGCGGATCCAGCAGCTCCTGCAGCCGCGGTTCCACAAAGCTGAAGGTCACGGCCTCCTGATAGCCGCGGTCAACCAACACATGGCGCAGACGCGCGAGCGGCAGCACCCGCTCAGAGCGCGACTGAATCGTGACCGGCGTCGCTGGCCGGGTCTCCGGGATGCGCTCGTAACCGTAGACCCGCGCCAGCTCCTCGATGAGATCGGCCTCGATGCCGATATCAAACCGGTACGCCGGCACCGTAACCTGCCACTGCTCGCCCTCGGCGACGACCGTCATACCCAGCCGCTCGAGGATATCGGCGACCTGCTCCGGCGGCATGTCCATGCCGAGCAGCTGGCGGATGCGCCCCGCCCGCAGCAGGATTTCCCGGGCCGGCGGAATATGCGCGGGATCAGCCTGTTCGATCACCGGCCCGGGATCGCCGCCGGCGATGGCGCACAGCAGTGTGGTCGCCCGCTCCACGGCCGGGACCTGCCCGTGCGGGTCGACGCCGCGCTCGAAGCGATGGGAGGAGTCGGTCTGCAAGCCGTACTGCCGGGCGCGCCCGGCAAGCGCCTCTGGGGCGAAGAACGCGCTCTCGAAGAGGATGTCGACGGTGCCATCAGTAACCGCCGAGTCGGCCCCGCCCATGATGCCGGCCATTGCAAGCGGGCCACGGTGATCGGCAATCACCAGCGTCCCCTCGCGCAGTTCGACGACCTCTTCGCCAATCAGCTTGAGCCGTTCCCCGGCCACCGCCTGCCGCACGACGATACCGCCGTTGATCCGCGCCAGGTCGAAGGCATGCATGGGCTGGCCCAACTCCACCATGACGTAGTTGGTGACATCGACCACGGGTCCGAGGCTGCGCACACCGGCCCGGCGCAGGCGCTCCTGCAACCACAGGGGTGTCGCCGCGGTGACGTCCACGCCGCGAACCACCCGCCCGACATAGCGCGGGCAGGCTTGCGCGTCCTGAAGCGCGATAGGCACTGTGGTGTCGACCGCCGCAGGTACGGGGTCTGCATCCCGGGCGATGAGGTCGCCGCCGGTGAGCGCCGAGACCTCGCGGGCAACACCGTTCATGCCCAGGCAGTCGCCGCGATTCGGGGTAAGATCCACCTCGATGACGGCGTCATCGAGCTGCAACCACTCCCGCAGGTCACGGCCGAGGGGTGCATCGCCGGGCAGCTCCATGAGCCCGGCGGCGTCCTCGCTCAACCCGAGCTCCCGGGCGGAACAGAGCATCCCGCAGGATTCCACACCGCGGAGCTTTGCCTGCGTGATGCGCACCCCCCCGGGAAGCTCACCGCCAACCCGTGCCAACGGCGCCTTGAGGCCGGCCCGCGCATTGGGCGCCCCACAGACGATCTGCACGGACTCGCCGCTGCCATCATCCACCCGGCACACGGACAACTTGCCGGCATCCGGGTGCGGCTCGCAGCCCAGAATCTCCGCCACCACCACTCCGCGAAACGGCGGCGCGGCGCGCTCAATGCCGTCGACTTCGAGCCCCGCCATGGTCAGCCGGTGCGCCAGGGTCTGGGTGTCCAGGTCCAGGGGCAGCCACTCGCGTAACCAGGATTCGCTGATTTTCATCCAGACTCCTTGGGACCTGTTAACGCTTCTGCAATCACCCTACGACCAGGGATGCGCCAACAACGCCCTAGCTCAATCGCACATTCCGCGCGCCACCGATGCCCCGGAGCGCGCTAGCGAAACTGCCGCAGGAAGCGCAGATCGTTCTCAAAGAACATGCGCAGGTCGTTGACCCCGTAGCGGAGCATGGCCAGCCGCTCGACGCCCATGCCGAACGCCCAGCCGCTGTAGCGCTCGGCGTCAATGCCACAGTATTCGAACACCTTGGGGTGGACCATGCCCGAGCCCAGCACCTCAAGCCAGCCGCTGCCGCCGCAAACGCGGCAACCGCCGCCGCCGCAATGCACACAGCGAACGTCCACTTCAGCGGATGGCTCCGTGAACGGGAAGTACGATGGCCGGAAGCGAACTTCGAGCCGTTGCTCAAAGAAGGCCTCGAGAAAGTCGTGTAACGCGCCCTTGAGATCCGCGAAGCTAATGCCCCGATCCACCAGCAACCCCTCGACCTGGTGAAACATGGGCGAGTGGGTCAGGTCGGAGTCGCAGCGGTACACGCGCCCCGGGGCGATAATCCGCGCGGGCGCCCCTTCGTTTTCCATCACGCGGATCTGCACCGGCGAGGTATGGGTGCGCAGCAGCCGCGTGGCATCAAAGTAGAAGGTGTCGTGCATGGCCCGGGCGGGATGGTGCTCCGGGATGTTGAGGGCCTCGAAGTTGTGGTAGTCGTCTTCGATTTCCGGGCCTTCCACGACCCGAAAGCCCATGCTGGCGAACAATGCCTCGATGCGGTCCAGGGTCCGGGTCACCGGGTGCAGGCCGCCGGTTTCCTGGCCGCGCCCGGGCAGGGTGACGTCCACCGCCTCGCGCGCCAGCTGCGTCTCAAGGCCGGCCGTCTCCAGCTCGCGGCGGCGGGCGTCCAGCGCGGACTGGACTTCTTCCTTGGCCGCATTGATCGCCTGCCCCGCCGCCGGGCGATCCGCGGCCGGAAGCCGCCCGAGCTGCTTGAGTTGCCCTGTGAGCTGCCCTTTCTTGCCCAGGTAGGCCACGCGCACGGCATCGAGCTCCTGGCGCGTGCCCGCATCCCGAATGGCGGCGACGGCGTGCTGCACCAGCGTGTTGAGTTCCTCGAATCGTTGCGCGCTCATGGTCTTCCGCCGTCACGGCAGCGGCTCGGCACGCGAGCCACGGCACCATCACAAAAAAAGGGAAAGGTCTGGCCCACCTTTCCCTTCCTCCTCGGCTCCCGAATGGGGGCGGGATCCGGAGACGAGCCCGATCAGCCGTTCAGCGCGGCTTTGGCCCGCTCGGCCACGGCCGAGAAACCGCTCTTGTCGAACACGGCCATATCCGCAAGGACCTTGCGGTCCAGCTCGATGTCGGCCTTGTTCAGGCCGTCAATCAGGCGGCTGTAGGACAGCCCGTTGATGCGCGCGGCCGCGTTGATGCGCGTGATCCATAGGGCTCGGAACTGACGCTTGCGCTGGCGACGATCGCGGTATTGGTACTGGCCAGCCTTGATCACGGCCTGGTTGGCGACCCGCCAGCTGCGGCTACGGGCACCGTAATAGCCCTTGGCGCGGGCAAGCACCTTATTGTGCTTGGCGCGGGCGGTCACGCCCCGTTTTACTCGTGCCATTGTTCACACTCCCCGATGGACGATCAGCTGTACGGCAGAAGACGCCGCACGCCGGCGTGATCCTGCGGTGCGACCAAAGTAAATCCGCGCAGATTGCGTTTCCGCTTCTGCGCCTTCTTGGTCAAAATATGGTTGGCAAACGCCTTCTTGCGCTTGAACCGGCCCGTGGCCGTCCTCGCAAAGCGCTTCGCGGCGCCGCGGTTGGTCTTCATCTTTGGCATTGCCAGTCTCCAGTCAAAAAACAGCAGGCCAGCCCATTGGCTGGCCATGCGGTATTCCACCACTTGATGAATCAGCTCTTCTTGCGCGGAGCGAGCATCATGACCATGGTGCGCCCTTCCATCTTCGGGCGCTGCTCCACGGTGGCGATGTCTTCGAGGTCCGCCTCGACCCGCTCAAGGAGCTTCAGCCCCAGTTCCTGGTGGGCCATCTCGCGGCCGCGGAAGCGAAGCGTCACCTTGCCGCGGTCGCCGTCCTCCAGAAAACGCCGCAGATTTCTAACCTTCACGGAGTAGTCGCCCTCGTCAGTGCCGGGGCGGAACTTGATCTCCTTGAGCTGAACCTGCTTCTGCTTTTTCTTGGCGGCCTGCTGCTTCTTGCTCGTCTCGAACTTGTGTTTGCCGTAATCCATGATTCGGCAAACTGCCGTTTCCGGATGCGGCACCATCTCGACAAGGTCCAGACCGGCCTGTTCCGCCCGCTCGAGCGCCTCTTCGAGAGAGACAATCCCGGCCTGTTCGCCGTCCTGGTCGATCAGACGGACCTGCTCCGTACGAATCTTGTCATTGATGGGTTTTTCATCAACCGGTGCAGACCGCTTCCGCTTGTTCTTCAGAGCGATGCCTTATTCCTCCGCTGTACGACGAATACGCCGCGCCACTTCCGCTTCGAGCATATCGATCGCGGCCTCGAGCTTCATCGAGCCAAGATCCTCACCCGAGCGGGTCCGCACGGCAACAGAACCGGATTCCAGTTCACGGTCCCCGATGACGAGCATGTAGGGAACCTTCTGCAATGTGTGCTCGCGGATTTTAAAGCCGATCTTCTCGTTTCTCAAGTCGGCAGAGGCTCGAAATCCCCGAGTGCGAAGGGTTTTTTCCACCTCGCGGGCAAAATCCGCCTGACGATCAGTGATATTGAGCACCACCGCCTGTTCCGGAGCCAGCCACAGCGGCAGCGCTCCGGCGTGCTCCTCGATCAGGATACCGATGAAGCGCTCGAACGAACCGAGGATCGCCCGATGCAGCATCACGGGTTCGCGCCGGCTGCCGTCCTCGGCCACATAATGGGCGCCCAGGCGTCCGGGCAGCGCGAAGTCGACCTGGATGGTACCGCACTGCCAGACGCGGCCGAGGCAGTCCTTCAGCGAGAACTCGACCTTGGGGCCATAGAACGCGCCCTCGCCCGGCTGCAGCGTGTAGTCGAGCTCGGCATTCGCAAGCGCGGTCTCCAGCGCGGCTTCGGCCTTGTCCCAGACCGCATCGGCGCCCACGCGCTTCGGCGGGCGCGTCGACAGCGCAATGAGGATATCATCGAAGCCCAGCTCCCGATACGCACGGAAGACCATGTCGATGAAGGCGGCCACTTCCGACTGCACCTGCTCCTCGGTGCAGAAGATATGGGCATCGTCCTGGACGAAGTGGCGTACGCGCATCAGCCCATGCAAGGTCCCGGAGGGCTCGTTGCGGTGGCAGGAGCCGAACTCGGCCATGCGCAGGGGCAGATCCCGGTAGCTCTTCAGCCCTTGATTGAAGATCTGCACATGGCACGGGCAGTTCATGGGCTTCACGGCGTAAGTCCGGTTCTCGGATTCGGTGTAGAACATGTCGTCACCGAACTTCTCCCAGTGGCCGGATTTCTCCCACAGGCTGCGATCGACGAGCTGCGGTGTGCGCACCTCCTGGTAGTCGTGCTCGCGCAGCAGGTTGCGAATATAGTCCTCGAGCACGCGATAGATGCGCCAGCCCTTGTCGTGCCAGAACACCATGCCCGGCGCCTCTTCCTGCACATGGAAGAGATCCTGGGCCTTGGCAATGCGCCGGTGATCGCGCCGCTGGGCTTCCTCAAGCCGCTTGAGATAGGCCTTCAACGCCTTGCGGTCGCCCCAGGCGGTCCCGTAGATGCGCTGGAGCATCTCGTTGGAGGCATCCGCGCGCCAGTAGGCACCCGCCAGCTTGGTTAGCTTGAACGCCTTGCAAAAGCGCGTGTTGGGCACGTGCGGACCCAGGCACATGTCGACGTATTCCTGGTGGTAGTACAGGGCCATGCGCTCGACATCGGGCATGTCCTCAACCAGCTGGGCCTTGTAGTCCTCGCCGCGCTCCCGGAAGATGCGCAGGACCTCGTCGCGCGGCGTGACCTCCTTGATCACGTCGTATTCCTGGTCGATCAGCTCGGCCATCCGCTGCTCGATCTTCTCCAGATCGTCCGGGCCGAAGCCGGCGTCGTAGCGGATGTCGTAATAGAAGCCGTCCTGGACGACGGGCCCGATCGCCATCTGTGCTTCGGGATAGAGCTGTTTCACCGCCTGGCCGAGCATGTGGGCGCAGGAATGGCGGATGATGTCAAGGCCCTCGGCGTCCTTCGGGGTGATGACCTGAAGCTCGGCATCGTCACGGATGAGATCACAGGCATCGCACAGCTCGCCGTTGACTCGCCCGGCCAGGGTGGCCTTGGCCAGCCCGCTGCCGATATCGGCGGCAACCCGGGAAATGGTGACCGGTTCGTGGTACTCGCGGCGACTGCCGTCCGGAAGGGTGATGACTGGCATCGCTGATGTCCTGACAGTGGTGACCCATACGAGAGGCCACGTGTATTCGCGTGCGCTGGCGTGGAGTAAGCCACCGGGCATGCCCGACGCCAGCCTCCTGATGGGGCCGGGAGTATACCCGCCGGGGCCGAACGATCAAAGGGAGCCACCGTGCTCCATTACTCGTTCGACGCGGTTGCGGCCGAGGCGTTTCGCCCGATACACGCCCGCGTCCGCTCGGGCGAGCAACGATGCGGGCTCGACATTCGGGCCGGTGGCCGTCGCGCAGCCGATGCTCATCGTGACGATGGGGCACCCCGCCTCGCGTGTCTGCGGGATGGCTGCCGCTTCCACCGCCGCGCGGATGCGCTCCGCCACCAGTGCGGCTGCATCCGCATCGGCAAGGGGCAGAATGATGGCGAACTCCTCGCCACCATACCGGCAGATCAGGTCTTCCGCTCGCGTGACGCTGCCTTGCAAGAGTGCCGCGATCCGTCGCAGCGTGTCGTCGCCCGCAGGATGACCGAAGGTGTCGTTGAGCAGCTTGAAGTTGTCGACATCGAGCATCAGCAGTGACAACGAAGTCCGCGCGCGTCGCGCACGCGTGCTCTCCCGTTGCAGGCTGGCATCGAACATGCGCCGGTTGCCGAGCCCGGTGAGGGGATCGCGCGCCGCCTGCTCTTTCAGCGACGAGAGTTCGCGCGCGCGCTCGGCGATGTCCTGGAACACGGCGACGACCCCGTGCTCGACACCCCGCAGCGGCGCCACCGTGAGCGACACCGGCAAGCTGGTGCCATTGCGCCGGCGCAGCTCATGGCGGTCACTGCGGTACGTGCCCCCGGTGCGCAACACCTCCCAGCCGGGGATTTGGCTGGGCTGGCCTTTCACGCCCCCGGAGTCCCAGAACAGCGCGTTGGCCTTCGCACCAGTAATCTCGTCCGGCCGGTAACCCAGGAGCTCGCTTGCGGCTTGATTTACATAGCGAACGCGCCCGGAACCGTCGAGCACATAAACGCCCTCACCCATGCTCTCGGTGATGGCATTGATCTGCTCCCTCAAGGCACGCGCGCCCCGCCTGGAGCGCACCATCATCAGGCCCACATGGCCCAAAGCGCCGACCAAAAGAAACACCAGCGCCGCTGAAGCGGCAAGCTGGCGGCGCCACGCAATGATGGGGGCCGCATCACTCTCGGCGGCGGTATAACCGAGGGGCTCACCGCCAATACCCACCACTGGCGCCATGACCACCGCCACATGGCGGCCGTAGGCGTCGCGCACCAGGGCGGTCACCGGTTCGTTGCTGGGCAAACCTTCGGCCAGCGCCCGGCGCAGCGTCGTCGACTGTTCCAGCCAGTGCGGCAGGCGCGACCCAAGACTGCCTCTCTGGACAGGCTCGAGGAGCTCGGGATGGAGTGCGGTCGGCCGAAGGAACTGAGCGCGCGTTCCGGTACTCAGCGCCTCGGGAACGGCATCGGCGCGCAGAAGCACGTGATACAGCAATGCGTCGCCACCGATCCGCCGCAGCAGTGTCACTAGATCGCCGGGTTGCAGCACGGCCTCCACGGCACCCACCGGCTGCCGATCATTCCATACGGGTAGAATGCGGCGATAGGCAAGACCGGTGCTGGTCACCTCAAATCCTTGAGTCCCCATCCGCGTCTCCATCGCTCGCGGAATGTTCGCGCGGTCACTGGCACTGTCAGTTTGCGACTGCCGCAAGCGCGCGTCGAAGTGAACGATGGACGCACCAT
>NZ_SKOG01000207.1 GCF_007120195.1 Aquisalimonas sp. | reverse complement strand
GGCGAGCGCCGCATCGAGTTCCCGCATGGTGCGGAGTTCCTCGTACACGGAGAGCGGCATGTAGAACTCCGCTGGGCACTGCCGTGCCAATCGCAGAAAGGTCTGCAGCACCTCCGTGGCGCTGTCTCCGAACTGGGCGGAAACATGGGGGTTGGTGAAAACACTCGTATCCAGGACGAACCGGCGCATGGAAGGCCCTGCGTCTGAGAGCTTGTCCCTGCATCATGGGAGCGGCACACCATCGGCGTCAATGTCCGCGGCGTCTTGTGTGCAGTCGCCTTAGTACCCAAGCGGTGCTGGCCCGGCATGCTCACGAGCTCGCCGGTTCCCCCGCCGCCTGCCGCCCCGCCCAGCGGCTATCGGCCAAGCGGTCCTGCGCGGCCCGGTATTCATGCGCCAGGTTACGCACCACCTCGGCGACCGGGAGGACCTCATGGATATTGCCCACGCCCTGGCCAGCGCCCCAGATGTCTTTCCAGGCCTTGGACTTGCTGCTGCCCCCGGAGCCGAAGGCCATCTTGCTTTTGTCTCCCTCCGGGAGATTCTTCGGATCCAGACCCGCGTTGGCGATGCTGCCTCCAAGGTAGTTGCCATGCACACCGCTGAACAGGCTTGTGTAGACGATATCCCGCGCGCTGGAGCCCAGGATCATCGCCTTGTACTCCGGGTCGGCGTTCGCCTCCGCCGTGGCAATGAAGCGTGTCCCGATGTAGGCCAGGTCCGCGCCCATGCTTTGCGCCGCCAGCACATGTTCGCCGCGGGTGATTGCCCCCGAGAGGATGATCGGCCCGTCGAAGAAGCCGCGGATCTCCGAGACCAGGGCAAAGGGGCTGAGCGTGCCCGCATGGCCGCCGGCGCCGGCGCACACCAGAATCAGCCCGTCCACACCGGCCTCAATGGCCTTTTCCGCGTGACGCACGCTGATGACGTCGTGAAACACCAGACCGCCGTAGGAGTGCACCGCCGGAATGGCTTCCGTGGGGGCGCGCAGGCTGGTAATGACAATGGGGGCCTCGTATTTCACGCACAGCTCCAGATCGTGCTGCAGGCGGTCATTGCTCTTGTGGACGATCTGGTTCACCGCATACGGCGCCACCCGCCGCTCGGGATACGCCGCCTTGTAGTCCGCGAGCTCGGTGCTGATGCGCTGCAGCCAGACCTCGAGCTGTGCCGCCGGGCGCGCATTGAGCGCCGGGAAGGAACCGACGATGCCCGCCTTGCACTGGGCAATGACCAACTCGGGATGGGAAACGATGAACATCGGCGAGCCGATGATCGGCAGCGAGAGGCTGTCTTCGAGAATGCGTGGCACTGTCATGTAAAGGCCTATGGTTGGGGGGGCTGCGCAGCGGCGCGAAAGTAGCAGTGTCGAGACTAAGCAAATATGTCGTTGCTGACCACAGTGGCGACGCGGCGGCGCCGTGTGGCGGGCCCGGCATCAATGCCGCAGCTTGTGGTACTGCGCCAGGGCGTGATTCCGATCGCGGGCTGGCCAGCCCCATCCGGCCGACGATCGCAGCAAACGCCCCGCCCGGCAGCTGGGTACAGCGGAGGCCCAATAGCGCGACGAACGCCGCGTGCCCAGGTAATCGCGCCCCAGGCTGGCGCAGTCGCCCGCTCAGAGTCGCTCGATAATGGTGACGTTGGCGAGCCCGCCGCCTTCGCACATGGTCTGCAGACCGTAGCGCCCGTTGTGCTGTCTCAGCCCGTGGACCAGTGTGGTCATCAGCTTCGTGCCGGAGGCGCCCAGCGGGTGGCCCAGCGCAATGGCCCCGCCGTTGATATTGAGCCGCTCCGGGTCGGCGCCGATCGCCTGCAGCCAAGCCAGCGGCACGGGGGCGAAGGCCTCGTTGACCTCAAACAGATCAATGTCGCCGGTTGCAAGGCCGGCCTTTTGCAGCGCTTTTTCCGTCGCCGGTAGCGGCGCTTCCAGCATGATCACCGGGTTGTGGCCGATGACGGTCATGTGGTGGATTCGGGCCAAAGGTTCGACGTCCAGCCGTTTCAGCCCCCGTTTGCTGACGACCAGGACGCCGCTTGCGCCATCGCAGATTTGGCTCGCGTTGGCCGCGCTGATGGAGCCGCCTTCCCGGAGCACATTCACGCTGGAGATGCCCTCCAGTGAGACGTCGAAGCGAATGCCTTCATCAACCGTGTGCAGCTCGTCGTGGCCATCGCCATCGAAGGTGCGCACCGGCACCGGGAGGATCTCCTCGTCGAAACGGCCGGTTTGAGTGGCATCGATGGCGCGCCGGTGACTCCGCAGCGCATAGGCATCGAGTTCCGCTTTATGGAGCCCATACTTTTTTGTCATCGTTTCCGCGCCCATAAACTGGGTAAACTCCGCGACGTGCGGATACCGTTCGCGGATACCCGGGCTCATGTAATGGCCCATGCCGGCCTTTTTCGGTAGAGCGACGGTCGAGAACATGGGCACGCGGGTCATGCTCTCCACCCCCGCGGCGATGACCACATCCATGGAACCGGCCATGACGGCCTGTGCGGCAAAGTGCAGCGCTTGCTGCGACGATCCGCACTGGCGGTCGACCGTGGTGCCGGGTACGGATTCCGGCAGGTTCGAGGCCAGTACGGCATTGCGCCCGACGTTCATGGCCTGCTCGCCCGTCTGGCTGACACAACCCATGATGACATCCTCGACCATGGCCGGCTCCGCTTGCGCGCGATCCAGCAAACCGTTGAGCACCTGGGCGGCGAGGTCCGCTGGATGCCAGCCGGACAGGCGGCCGCCCTTGCGCCCGCCGGCCGTGCGTGTCGCTGCCACGATGTAAGCTTCATTCATGCGCTGTATCCTTCCTGAATTGAGACGGGGGGCAACCTTTGGTGTCGTCACCGATGAACCGACAAACTCAAACCGGGTTGGTGCTCATTGTGGCAGGCAACGCAATAGGGAGAACAAAAACGGCATGCCTCGGTGTTGTGAAGCATGCCGTTGTGTTTCCGGGCCGTTGGCGTTGCGCGCGATCCGGGATCAGCGGGTTGCTCTGTCCGGCTCCCCGCGCTGCTCGGAGTCAACCGGCACGGCGCGCAGGGGCAGCTCCTGTGAAATCGCGCCACTGTCCCGCAGTACCCGTTCTTTTTCCGTAAGCTCGGACCGCGGTTCCTCCCACTCGAGAATGAACCGCTCCTCCACCCGTGTCTGTGGATGCTTGAGGCGCCATTCGATGGCTCGCTCCTGTGCATCGCCACGCGGCTCGAGGGCGTCACGCTCCACCAACTCGGTCGGCTCTGTGACCGGATTCGGCGCAAAGCCGTAGTCGATGACACGCTCTTTTGTCTCGTCTGCCGCGAGCGCAAGGGTGGGCACACTGGCAAAGGCAATGGCTGTCATCAGGCTTCGGAGTTGCATAGCACACCTCCACGTTGACGCGTTCAGCCCCGGCACGGTCGATCCGTCGGGGATATCGCAAGGACGCAGCGCCGAGGCCAGAAGTTCCCGAGCCGCCCAGAGGCAAGGCAGAATCCCACGAGCTTGGGTTACAGGACACTAGGGAGCCCAGCTCGCCAGGATTCTTAGGCGGAGTGCTGTGGTTCGGCGTGCTCGAGGACTTCACGGATCTCCTCCACCTCCAGGGATTCACGCTCCTCGAGCGCCGTGGCCAGGGCATCCAGGCGGTGCTGGTTGCGCTCCAGCGTCTCCCGGGCGTGCCGGGCGATGTCCATGATCAGTTGCCGGACCTCCTGGTCGATCACCTCGGCCGTGGCCTCGCTGTGCTCGCGGCCCTGGGCGAGTTCCTTGCCCAGGAATACATGCTGGTCGCTCTGGGGAAAGGCCACCGGGCCGATGCGCGGACTCATGCCCCAGTGCGCCACCATGCGCCGCGCGAGTTGTGTTGCTTGCTTGAGGTCATTTTCGGCACCGCTGCTGACTTCGCCGAAGATAATGGATTCGGCCGTTCGACCGCCGAGCATGACCCCGATCCGGTCCCGCAGGTAGGCCTCGCCGTAGTTGTAGCGTTCCTCACTGGGAACCTGGGCGGTAATGCCAAGCGCCTGCCCCCGCGGGATGACAGTGACCTTTTCGAGAGGGTCGGCATTCGGCAGCAGATAGGCGAGCAGGGCGTGGCCGGATTCGTGATAGGCCACGATTCGCCGCTCTCGGGCCGAGAGTGCGGCCTCGCGCGCTTCCCCCAACAGCATTCGGTCCCGGGCGTCGGAAAAGCAGTTCCAGTCGACCTCGCTCTGGCCGCGTCGCCCGGCGAGCAGGGCGGCCTCGTTGACAAGATTGGCCAAGTCCGCGCCGGAGAATCCGATGGTGACCTCCGCCAGCCGACCCAGGTCGACATCCTCCGCCATGGGCACCTTCTGCGTGTGCACC
Source organism: Aquisalimonas sp. (assembly GCF_007120195.1). Classification (GTDB taxonomy): domain Bacteria; phylum Pseudomonadota; class Gammaproteobacteria; order Nitrococcales; family Aquisalimonadaceae; genus Aquisalimonas. Next base: position 1,841 of record NZ_SKOG01000207.1, on the reverse strand, counting down.
CGGAGGATGTCACGGCGGGCGTCACGGTGCGGGCGCTCCAGCGTGATCTTGCGGTCGAAGCGTCCGGGGCGCATCAAGGCGGCGTCGAGCACGTCCGGGCGGTTGGTCGCGGCCAGCACCACCACGGACTCGTTGGCCTCGAAACCGTCCATCTCGGCGAGAATCTGGTTGAGCGTCTGCTCGCGCTCGTCGTGGCCGCCTCCCATGCCGGTACCCCGCGAACGGCCAATGGAGTCGATCTCGTCGATGAAGACGACGGCCGGGGCCTCCTGCTTGGCCTGCTTGAAGAGGTCGCGCACCCGGGATGCGCCCACACCCACGAACATCTCGATGAACTCCGAGCCGCTGATACTGAAAAACGGCACCCCGGCCTCGCCGGCCACCGCTTTGGCCATCAGCGTCTTGCCAGTCCCGGGCGGACCCATCATGAGAATGCCCCGCGGAATCTGGGCGCCGAGGCGCTGAAAACGCGCCGGATCCTTGAGGAACTCCACCACCTCGGTGACGTCCTGCTTGGCGTTGTCCGAGCCCGCGACATCCTGCAGACGCACGGCGCTGTCCTCCCGGTGAAATTTCTTCGCCTGGGATTTTCCGAAACCGAAGGGCCCACCTCCGGCCATCGCGCGCTGCTGCATTCGGTGCCAGAACCAGAACAGCAACGCCAGCAGGAGGATCCAGGGCAGGGCGCCCACCAGGATCTGCTGCCACCACGGCGGATCCGCCGGCCGCGCCGCGATGTTGACATTGTTGGCCTCCAGGGTCTGCAGCAGGCGGGTGTCCTCGATGTCCGGGCGAACCGTCTCGAAGGTTTCGGCTTCGCCGACATCCAGGGCCTCCCGGCCCGCCTCCGTGAGGCTGCCCTCGATGTGCTCGCCGCGCAGGGTGACCTCATCCACATAGCCGGCCTCCACCGCCTCCCGGAACTCGGTGTAAGCGAGCTCCGCGCGTTGCGGCTGCTCGAGGGCATCCATGTAGTAGACGAGCAGCAGAATACCCAGGCATAGCCACAGGAACATCAGCCATTGCTGCTGCGGCGTCGCCTGCTGCTGGCCCGGCAGTCCCGGCCGACTGCGCTCGGGCTTTTCTTGGTGCTCCGTACCCCGTTGGTTCTCTTGTGCCATAGTCGTATCGGTGCAGCGACAACTCATCGCAACATGGGGTTGATCGCTGCGCATTACAACCGGCGCCCGCTTCAGCCCGCGAAGGTCGCTGAATTCTCAAGAGCCCGTCATGAGCCACCCGAACGGCTCATGCGACAACCAGGAGAAAGACGATGCAGTATGTCGGTCACATCGAGTTTGCGATCACCTCCCGTGCGCCGGAACAGGTCACAGCCGAAATGCCGATTCAGGCGGGCATTCTCAACCCTTTCGGCACCGTCCATGCGGGAGCGACGCTCTGGTTTGCCGACGTCACTGCAACCCATCTCGTACTGGAAGGGAGGGATCCGACGGCCGGCATGGTAGGTTTCCCCCTTGCCATCAATCTGAGCGCCAACCTCGCGGGTAATCAGGCGGACGGCGTGTTCACCGCGGTCGCGCGCTATGTCAAGCGGGGCAGGTCCGTCAGCATTGTTCGAACCACAGTCACCGGACACGGGGAGCGCCTCATCGCGGATGTGACCACGAGCCACGTGGCGTCGAAGTAGGAACCACGCCCGCGGGCGGGCGCCTCGAGGTGGAGACGGCGCTCAGGGCCTCTTCCCGACCAAAGTGGTCTCCTAGTGTCCTGTCCCGCAAATACCGTTACGATTGTCGCGGCCCTGACGGCCCCTGGCGGCGTTGCGCCTCCTCGCCGTAGTCCCCGCTACGCCTCGTCGGCGCGCCTTGCCAGGAACCGTC
>NZ_SKOG01000079.1 GCF_007120195.1 Aquisalimonas sp. | reverse complement strand
CCGTGCTGTTGACCTGGGTGCCGGACGTTGGCGAATCGCTGACACCGGGGTTGCTGCAGCTGGTTGTGTTGACCTTCTACTTCTCCGCGGCCTGGTGGACGGCGACGCTGGTGCTTATGGCCGTGAACCGGATTCGGCTGGTGGCCGTGATGACCCTGGTTGAGCTCGCCCTGGCGCTGGCGTTGATCGTACTGCTTGTGCCCTCGTATGGCTTGATTGGATTCGCCACGGCAGCCCTGGTGGCCAACGTCATCGTCGCCTTCGGGGCGCTCATGCCCGCGGTGTGTGGGAGCACCGGGTTGCCCCGCGGGAGCTTTCTGGCTGCCACCTTTGGACGAATGATCCTGGTCAGCCTGCCGGCGATGCTGCTGGCTGCAGGGTTCCATGTCGTCATCGCGGAGTCCGGCTGGTCCACCTTGATCGTTGCTGCCGCGGTCGTGGCGTTGGTGTACGCCCTCTCGGTGTTCTGGGGTGGTCTGGATGCCTGGGAGCGCAATCAAGCGGTTGCGCTGCTCAAGAAACTCTCGGCGAGTTTCGAGCTGCGCCTTTCAGAGGTGAAACGACCATGACCACAACCTATCGCCTCCAGTGGCTGCGCCCCGGCGATGCCCGCCGGGTCGCATGGCTCGAGCGCCACCTGTATCCCCGGGGCTATCGCGCCGGCGCTCGGGATGTGCGCGAACAACTCGCTGTGGCCGAGGCCGCCGGGGAGAACCTTAGTATCGGCCTGTTCCTGGGCCGGCGACTCGTGGGCTATTGCCTGATGTTCGTGGAGCGCGACAGGCGCGATATCTGCGATTACATCGGCATTTCGGCCCCGCCGGATGTGGACCTCTCCGGGCCCGGGCTCTATCTGGCGGATATCGCGGTGCATCCATTGCATCGGCGCCAGACCTGGACCATGATCGGCCGCCTTGCCACGGCGATCCGCGCACGGCGCGATCTCCGCGGGCTGCCACTGGAGGCGTTCAGCGATGACGCCCTGATGGGATTCTGGCGCTCCCGCAATGGCGTGGTCAGCCGTGTGGGGCTGCAGTTCGTCCGGGAAATCCCTTTCCACGACCCGATTCTCCGGCGGCCACTGCACTGGTTGCAGTTGCGCCAGGTGGAGCAGGCCGGGGAACCGGCGGTGAGCCGCGATCAGCCGATCAAGCTTGGCACTGAGCAAACGGTGATGACGCGCGAGGGCCCGTTGCGCGTTGGTATTATTGATCGCCCCCATGCCTGGAAGATGCTGGCCGCGGAGTGGCATCGGCTATGGCATGCCACCCCGAATGCGAACGTGTTTTGCAGTTTCCCCTTTCTGCGCGCTTGGTGGCAGGAGCTGGGGTTGGGGGTGTCGCTGCTGCTGGTGGTGGTCATGAACCCCGACGGTGGTGTGCGGGCGATCGCGCCCCTGCAGATCGCTCCCGCCTCCGGCGCAGGGGGCGGCCGGCGATGCCTGGGTTTTCTTGGCCATCCCTCGGAGGTGGACCGCCCCCTCCTGCTTGCCGAAGCCGGGGACCACCTGAGCCCTGAGCTCATCTGCGATTATCTGATGGCGCTTCGGGGTGAGCGGTGGTCGTCCGCCATATTCTACGAACAGGACCGCCGGAGCCCGTTCCTGGCCGCCATGTTCGCCCGGCTGCGCGGAGCAGCATTGCTGACAGCGCTCCCCGACGGGCCGGAGTGTCCCGTGGTGGACGTTCGTGGTGACTGGAGCACCTACCTTGCCGGCCGCAGCCGGGCGCAGCGGAAGAGCCTCAAGCGTCGCTTGGCGCGATTGCGCGAGACCGGGGAGGTGCGACTCGACACCGTGGTGTCGCCAGAGCACGAAGGCAATGCACTGCCGCGCTACCTGGCCGTCGAACGCCGCAGCTGGAAGCCAGCTGCCGCCGTGGGCGTGGCCCGGTCATCGGCGCATCTTGGTTTTCTGCAAGCCCTTGCCGGCCACCCGGAGCCGCGCCCAGCCATGCATTTCCGGTTCCTGACGGTGGATGGCCAGGATGTGGCGGCAACCCTGGGGCTGTTTTGGTGTGGGTGCCTGTATTCCCTGCACATCGCCCACGACCGTGCGTGGGATCCCTGGTCCCCCGGGTTCGTGCTCACGGCCCTGGAGCTCGAGGATGCATTTTCCCGGGCCGATTACCAGCGTGTGGACTACCTCGCCGGGTTTCTCAGCAACAAGCGCGGATGGGCGACGGAGTACCGCCAGACCCAGGCGTTATACGCCCAACCCCGGAACCTGCAGGGCTACGGGTTCCATCTCTTTCATTTTCACTGCAAACCCTGGCTCAAGCAGCGACTGGACCGCGTCGATCTGCTGCAGCCGCTGCTGCGGTGGAAAAAGCACCGATTCCGGCGGCAGGGGAGTTACGCATGAGCACGAGCGCGCAGCCAGTGCCGTCCACGCGTGAAACGCGCGTGAGGATTCTCACGGAATTTGCGCAGGTGCAGGCCCTGGCGGATGACTGGGAACGGTTGCACGCCGTGACCCCAGGCGCGACACCTTGGCAAAGCTGGCCTTGGCTTCAGGCCTGGTGGCCGGTGATGGGCGGTGACCCGCGGTTGTGCGTGGTTGTCGTGGAGCAGGGTGGCCGGCCGGCACTGATCCTGCCGCTTCAGATGGCGCGGGTCCGGATGCTGGGGCTGTCGGTTCGGGTGCTCGAGCCGATTGGCATGCCCGATGAGATCAACCGGCCGCTGCTCGCGCTGGGGCCGGCAGACCCGCCGCTGCTCCGCCAGGCGTTGTCTGCGTTGGTGACTCCGCGTGGGCTTGCAAGCGAATCCCGGTCGCCGCCATGGGATATGCTCCGGGTGGACGAGGTCCTCGCGGAGGATGAGCGCGTTCAGACGGCCCTGGCGTTCGCCCGAGAGCAGGGCCTGGCGTCCAGGTTGCAGCCGTTGCACCCGTGTCCATACCTGTCGCTGAAGCAGTCATGGCCGGATTTTCTCGCCTCCAGGGGTCGCCGGCTGGGCCGGAACCTGCGCGCGGCGCACCGTCGCCTGGCCATCGAGGGGCCGGTGACGGTGGTGACCGCCATGGAGGCCGAGGCGGTGGACGCAGCCTTTGCGCGTTTTCTGGCCGTGCACGAGCGCAGCTGGAAGCACGCCGCCGGGATCGCCTTCGCGGGGCCGGAAGGTTACGTGCAGTATTACTGTCGCTTCCTTCAGACCCTGGCGGCAGAGGGCAGGGCACGGGTGCTTACGTTGTTTTGCGGTGATAACCCCGTCGCTGCGGCTATTGCGGTGACCGACGCCGACACCTATTACGGCGCACAGATTGTGCACGATCAGCGTTACGACCGGTGCTCCCCCGGCACCGTGCTTGAGGCCATGGAACTCGAAGGACTGATGGCGGAGGGGCGCTACTGCAGGTATGACTTCTTCGGCGCCGCGCTCAGCAACAAACGGCGCTGGACGGACCACGCCCATCACACGGCGCGGCTGGTGTTGATGCGCCCCACCGCGGTGGGGCGCATCCTCGCTGGTTACTACTTTCGACTCAAGCCGGTCATTCAGCGACTGCGGCGAGAGCCGGTGCGCACCCCAGAGGCGCGGGCATGACGCGAGCCGAGTCCCTGTCGGCAGTCGCACAAGCGCGCCAGGCACTGCCCGCTGGGCTTGCCGTTGACCCGGCGCTGCCGTTGGGGATGCTCCGGCGCGATGCCGGGCCGGCGGACCTCGCATCCCTGCTCGGGAGCCGCCCAGAGGACCACATCCTGCCCACCTATTCGGGTACGGGCGCGCTCTTCCAGGCGTTGGTGCGCCTGGGGGTCGGCGCCGGTGATGGCGTGCTGTTGCCCGCATATAACTGCGGCCACGAAGTGGAAGCGGTGCTGCGCGCGGGCGCTGAGCCGGTCTTCTATAGTGTGGATCGCCGGTTCGGGATCGATACCGACGCGATCCGTCGCCGCTTGACGGGGCTTGAGGGCAGGCCGCCCAGGGCGCTGGTCGTGACCCACTTTCTGGGTGTCCAGCAACCTTTGCAGGCGCTGTATGCCCAGTGCCGGTCATCCGGCACCCTGTTGATCGAGGACTGCGCCCAGGCGCTTTTCAGCGCCGGCCCCGATGGACCGGTAGGCGGCGTCGGCGATATCGCCGTGTTCAGCCTGCGCAAGACCCTACCCATTCCTGTGGGGGGTGTCGCGGTGTTCCGAAGACACTTGCTCGACAGACCCCCCGAGCCGTTGCCCCCACCGCCGTGGCTGACGCGTACGGGCGCGCTCGGCTATCGCGTGCAAAAGGCCCTGTGGCAGCGGCGCCCCGGCGTTGGCGGGCGCGTGCGGCGCTATGCCGCCGCGCTGCTGGCGCTTGTCCGGGAGGCGGGGCAGGAGCTCGGCCGCGGCGTGACCTGGTTGGGATGGCCTCAGCATGATCCGGAAGACGAAGGCTACGATTTCCCCGCCGCCATGCTGCGGTGGGGGATGGATGCAACCTCGCTGCGACTGCTTGGCGCGTTCAATCCAGCGGCGATCGCCGCGCAACGGCGCCGCAATTTTTTAGCGTTGACCCAACGCCTGATGCGGGGCGGCCTGTCGGTGCCAACACCCAGCCTCGATGGCAAAACGGTGCCCCTGTACTGCGTCGTCGCGGTAGCCGATCGCACCGGTGTTCTGAAAGCACTCCACGCGCGGGGCGTTCCGGCACTGGACTGGTGGTCTGCCTTTCATCCAGCCGTGCCGTGGGGGCGCTTTGCGCAAGCGGTGCGCCTGAAACACTCCCTGGTGGCGCTGCCCGTGCACCAGGACCTGACCACCGGCCACGTGGAGGCTATGGCGGATGCCCTTGTTGCGGCGTCCGACGAACGGTACGTGGCCCCGTTTCCTTAATGCGACACATTCGACTAACCTATAAATTAGGGTGCGGTTTTGTTCTGCTATGTGTGCTACCGTACAGGCGGCTGACGGGGGCGAGGATTGTTGTCGCCCCCATAACAACAAATTGGCGGTGCAGCAAAAGGAGAACATCCTATGTCAAGGACACGACCCGTCGCGGCACAACCGCAGGTTTACCATACGGAAAATCGCCTCCTGGCCGCCATGTCGCCGGCACTGGCTGCGAGGCTTTTTCCAGCCATGGAGCAGGTGTCCATGACGCGCGGTACGGTGATCAACGAATCCGGGGTCACTCAGAACCACGTTTATTTCCCGGCCAACGCCATTGTGTCGCTGCTGTACGTGCTCGAGGACGGCGCTTCTGCCGAGACGTCCATGGTGGGCAACGACGGCATGGTGGGGGTGTCGCTGGTGATGGGCGGTGGCGGCACGCCGAGTCGGGCCGTGGTCCTGATCCCGGGCGTCGGGTTCCGGTTGCCGGCGCAGGTGCTGCGACGGGAGCTGGAACACCACCCGGAACTCATGCGGCTGCTCTTGCGCTACATCCAGACGCTGATGACGCAAATGGCGCAAACGGCTGTGTGCTATCGCCACCATTCGTTGCGCCAACAGCTCTGCGGTCTGCTACTTCTGACCCTGGATCGCCTTCCGTCCAACACCGTGGCCATTACCCATGAACTCATCGCCCATATGCTCGGTGTCCGCCGTGAGGGTGTGACCGAGGCGGCCGTGCAGCTGCAGAAGGCAGGTGTCATCCGTTACAGCCGCGGGCAGATCGAAGTCATTGATCGGCCGCGCCTGGAAGAGATGGCCTGCGAGTGCTATGGCGTGGTCAAGAAAGAATGTGATCGAATCATGAGCCTGCCCCTTTAGGGCGATCGGTCCGTGGTTTGAGCATCTGCCCCCCATTCCGCGCGTGTGCCGTGATTCCGTGGATCGTTCCCCCACGCTGTCATGTCTCAGCGACCAGCAATTCTAATTATCGGTCCCAGCGAAAGCGCTCAGCCGACGTACCCCCTTATGAGGGAAGAGGCGGGTGATGGCAACTGTAAATTTCAGTGTAGACGCGGGTTGGGGAAATGAAACCATCCGCGCAACTCACCAGCCTGGCGCATTCCACCCGCCTGAATCACGGGGTCGTGTCGGTCTCTGGCCCAGTCTAACGCCCCTCGGTCGGACCCGGTGCCATGGCGTGGCTTGACACGGTACCCGTAGGGCGGGTTAGCGCAGCGTAACCCGCCGTCAATACCACAGCGCCGCAGGCGCACGCCTCAAGCTGCGTCTGTGCGCCTGCGGCGCGGATTGTTTAATGGTGCATTACGCTGTCGCTAATGACACCCTACGCCCTTCGCTCGGACCCGGTGCCATGG